>DATHBQ010000041.1:0-2283 GCA_035296105.1 Propionibacteriaceae bacterium
CCGACCACGCGGAAGCCGCGGCTGTAGAACCCGGAGTAGTTGGCCAGGGCGGTGCCCAGGTTGCCGATCCCGACGATGATGACCGGCCAGTCGTGGGTGGAGCCGATCTCGCGGCCGATCTGGTGCCGCAGGTTGCGCACGTCGTAGCCGACGCCCCGGGTGCCGTAGGAGCCGAGGTAGGACAGGTCCTTGCGCAGCTGGGCGGAGTTCACGCCGGCCGCCTCGGCCAGGGCGCGGCTGCTGACCACCTCGATGCGGTTCTCGGTCAGCTGGTTGAGCGCGCGCAGATAGACCGGCAGCCGGGCCACCGTGGCGTCCGGGATGCCCTTGAGCGGGCTGGTGACGGCACGCAGCGGATCACTGGAGAACGGCTGCGTCAACGCCCCTCCTGATCTCGATCCGCCCGATCTGGCCTGGTCATCTCACTCTAGGTCGCTTGTGAAGACGCGCACAAACGCCTCGCCTCGCGGGGAGAGCCGGTAGCCGACCTCCAGCGACTCGGTGAGGCCGAGGGCCTTGAGACGGCGGATCCTGATCTTGAAGGCCGCCCGTTCCTGACCGGCGGCGGCCGCCAGCTCGGTCGAGACGACTCCGGGGTGCTGCGCGATCTGCTCGAGGGCCCGCCGGGTCCAGGGCCGGTCGGCGGCCCGGTCCATCCGGTCCAGCCTCGCGACCAGCTCGGCGACCTCGGCCGGGTCCAGGTCGTCGGCGGCCCGCAGGGCGATCCGGGGGTCGGGGCCGGCCAGCCGGATGCCGACGCGGAACAGGTCGCCGGTCCCCTTCCTGGCTGTCCAGGCCAGCAGTGCTGTCCGGCTGTCGAACCCCGCCGCGTACGCATCGCCGTCGGTGAGCTCCGCCGGATCCACCGGCGCGATGCCGGTCACCTCGACCACGCCGACCCGGGTGGTGAAGCGGGATCCGGGCCATGGCCGTACGGTCGTCCAGCGCCGGTAGGTGGCGGTGACCCGACCCTCGGCCAGGCCGCGCAGCGTCCGGGCGTCGAACAGCACGTTTCAGATCCTGTGCGGGGGGTCCGAGGGGGGTCGTCCCGCCTCACGGTTGACCGCCGGCCGCCGCCTGGCCAGCGCCCTCCGCAACCGCGCCGGATCGACCCGCCAGAAGTCGTGCTGGGCACCGTCCACGAACGTGACCGGCACCTGGTCGGTGTACTTCTCACGGAGCTCGGGGTCGGCATCGACGTCGCGGGTCGTGTACGCCTCACCGACCTCGGCACAGACCGCCGCCACCACCTCGATCGCCTGGTCGCAGATATGACAGCCCTCGCGAGTCAGGACCAGCACTCGTGGCGTCACCCACAGCAGTCTTCCACGTCTAGGGTGGTGCGGGTGACGGCGACGGAGGGGATTCGCGAGGGGCCGGAGGACCCGTCTGGGCACGCCGAGCAGGTGGAGCCGCTGCCCACCAGCGACGCCTCGGCCATCTGGGTCGATCCCACCGACCCGCTCGCCGCCCCCGGCCCGCTGGGCATCGACACCGCCCCGGGGCCGGTCGCGCCGCTGATCAGGGAGGAGACCGGCGCGGCCGCGTTCTTCGACCTGGACAACACGGTGATGCAGGGCGCCTCGATGTTCCATCTGGCCCGGGGCTTCTACCGGCGCGGGTTCTTCCCGACCCGGGTGATCCTCAAGGGCGTCTGGCTGCAGGCCTACTTCCGGATCGTCGGGCGCGAGAACCCTCAGCACATCCAGGCCGCACGCAGCACCACGCTGGGCTTCATCGAGGGCCACACCGTCGCCGAGGTCGAGGAGATCGCGACCGAGGTCTACGAGGATTCCATCGCCGCACGGATCTGGCCGGGCACCCGGGCGATGGCCCAGATGCACCTCGATGTCGGACAGCCGGTCTGGCTGGTCACCGCCGCGCCGGTCGAGGTGGCCGGGGTGATCGCCGCCCGGCTCGGGCTGACCGGGGCCCTGGGAACCACGGCCGAGCACCAGGAGGGCGTCTACACCGGCCGGTTGCGGGGCGATCTGCTGCACGGACCGGCCAAGGCGCAGGCGGTCCGGGCACTGGCCAGGGAGCACGGGCTGGACCTGGCCCGCTGCTTCGCCTACTCCGACTCGTTCAACGACCTGCCGATGCTGTCGCTGGTCGGGCACCCCTGCGCGATCAATCCCGACCCCCGACTGCTGGCCTACGCCGAGGAGCAGGACTGGCAGATCCGGGACTACCGCACCGGTCGCCGGGCCGCCCGGATCAGCCTGCTGGGCGCGGCCGGGGCGGGCGCGACGGCCGGTGCGGTGGCGACCGGGCTGGCCGTGC
>DATHBQ010000042.1:0-7459 GCA_035296105.1 Propionibacteriaceae bacterium
GTGCGGATCGCCGAGCCCCCGCGGGTCACCCGGCCATATACGCCCGCCCAGGTCGCCCACCTCGATCGGCTCGGTGAGCAGGTCGACGAGCGGCTCAGCGCCAGTGGGCTGGAGCTGACCATGGGCGGCGAGCCCACCTTCGTCGCGGCCGACGACATGGCCTCGCCGCAGTGGCGGGTGGACGCGGACGGCCCGGAGAAGCGCGAGCTGGCCAACCGGCTGGCCGGCCGGCTCGCCGACCGCTACGCCGAGGGCGGGCTGACCCACCGTGGGGAGGGGAAGTGGTATCCCGGGGAGGACCGGCCCCGGTGGCAGATCGGCCTGGTCTGGCGGGCCGACGAGCAGGCTCTGTGGCGCGATCCGGCACGGCTGGCCGACCCGCACGACTCGGCCACGGCCGCCTCCGACGCGGTGGAGCGGGCCGCGGCGCTGGCCCGGGCGCTGACCGCCGATCTCGGGTTGCCGGAGGGCCAGCTCCGGCCCTGCTACGAGGACCCGCTGGCCCGCCTGCTCAGCGAGGTCAGCCAGCCGGAGGGGGCCCGGCCGGAGCGCGACCCCGAAACTGCGAACGCGGGTCTGGTGGCCGGGCTGGACGCGGCCGAGACCGAGCCGGTGGCCTGGGCGTTGCCCCTGGTGCCGTCGTGGTTCGGCGACGGCTGGGCCAGCCCGGACTGGCGGACCCGGCGTGGCCGCCTGGTGCTGGTTCCCGGCGAGTCCCCGGCCGGAGCGCGGCTGCCGCTGGGCTCGCTGTCCTGGCACGACCCGGACTATCCCGGCGAGCAGTCCTACCACCGGGCCGAGCCGGAGCTGACGACCGCGAAGGCCCCTCGTGCGGTCGTCGTCGACCCCACGGAGACCGAGTCCCGGACGGCCCTGGTGGTCGAGGCCCGTGGCGGGTTCGTACACGTCTTCCTACCGCCGCTGGAACAGGTGGAGCCGTTCTGCGAGCTGGTCGAGCTGGTCGACCGGGTGTCCGAGCGCACCGGGACCGCAGTGGTGCTGGAGGGCTACGGGCCGCCGCCGGACCCGCGGATCCGCCAGCTGTCGGTCACCCCGGACCCGGGCGTGATCGAGGTCAACGTGCACCCCACCGGCCACTGGACCGAGCTGGCCGAGCTGACCCGGTCCTTGTACGCGCTGGCCCGCGAGTGCGGACTGACCGCGGAGACCTTCGCGCTCGACGGGCGGCACTCGGGCACCGGCGGCGGTAGCCATCTCACCCTCGGCGGTCCCGATCCGCACCGGTCGCCGCTGCTCGCCCGGCCCGACCTCCTAGTCAGCCTGCTCACCTTCTGGCAACACCACCCGTCGCTGTCCTACCTGTTCTCCGGGCGGTTCGTCGGGTCCACCAGCCAGGCCCCCCGGGTGGACGAGGGCCGGCCGGAGAACCTCTACGAGCTGGAGATCGCGTTCGCCGAGATCGCCCGACTGGCCGCGGCCGGCGACTCCGAGCACCGGCCGTGGCTGCTGGACCGGGCATTGCGGCCGCTGCTCGCCGACATCACCGGCAACACCCATCGGTCGGAGTTCTGCGTCGACAAGCTGTACAACCCCGATGCGCTGCGCGGCCGGCTGGGGCTGCTGGAGTTGCGCGGGTTCGAGATGACGCCGCATCCGGACATGGCGCTGGTGCAGGCTCTGCTGGTCCGCGCGCTGGTCGCGCGGTTCGCCGAGCAGCCGTACTCCGCACCGCTGGTCCGCTGGGGGACGGCGCTGCACGAGCGGTTCCTGCTGCCGCACTTCGCTCTGGCCGATCTGGCCGAGGTGGTCGCGGACCTGCGGGCGCACGAGCTCGATGTCGACCTGGCCTGGTTCGAGGTCTTCGCCGAGTTCCGCTTCCCGCTGGTCGGGACGACGACGGTGGACGGGGTCGGACTGGAGCTGCGGTCGGCGGTCGAGCCGTGGAACGTGTTGGGCGCGGAGGCGTCCTCCGGGGCGACAGCGCGCTATGTCGACTCCTCGACCGAGCGACTGCAGGTCCGGGTGACCAGGTTCGTGCCGGCCCGGCACCTGCTGACCTGTAACGGCCGGCCGGTGCCGCTGACCCCGACCGGCACGCCCGGCGAGTACGTCGCCGGTGTGCGCTTCCGGGCCTGGCGGCCGTGGTCGGCACTGCACCCGAGCCTGGAGATCGACTCTCCGCTGGGCTTCGACCTGATCGACCGGACGAGCGCGGTGTCCCGCGGCGGGGCGACGTACCACGTCGTCCATCCGGGCGGGCGCGCGTACGACGTCCCGCCGGTCAACGCCGCCGAGGCCGAGGCCCGGCGGGCGGTCCGGTTCGAGCCGGTCGGGCAGACTACGGGAGTGGTGGACCTGGAGGCGCTCGATGCCGCGCTGGCCTGGCGGGCCGCCGAGCCGGACGAGTATCCGATCACCCTGGACCTCCGCCGGCGTCGACCGGCGGAATGGGGTCGCGGGTGACGGTCCTCAGTCGTTACCTCGCCGACCTGGCCCTGCCCGACGGTCGCGCGGAGGGCGCCTTCGACGAGCTCGCCGCGGCGGACGGCTCCACCCGGGCCGGCTGGTCGGTGCTGCTCGACCAGCTGAACACGCTGCAGCCCATCGACCTGGTGCGGACGCAGCGGGAGGTCGCCCGGCTGCTGGAGGACGACAACGTCACCTACACCCCGAGCCCGGCCTCGACCGTCTCGGTGGTCGACCGGCCGGACGCGGTGGCCCTGCCCCTCACCGAGGCCCGGCCCTGGCGGCTGGACCCGCTGCCGCTGATCCTGGACGACCGCGAGTGGTCGAGCCTGGAGGCCGGGGTGGTGCAGCGTGCTGAGCTGCTGGACGCCATCTTGGCCGACCTGTACGGGGCGCGGCGGCTGCTCGCCGGGCAGGCCATCCCGCCGGCCGCGGTCCTGGACCACGACGAGTACCTACGCCCGGTGGTCGGCGTCGAGGCCCTGGCCGGCCAGCGACTGGTGATGACCGCCGCCGACCTCGGCCGGGACGCCACGGGCCAGTGGAAGGTGATCTCCGACCGCACTCAGGCCCCGTCGGGCGCCGGCTTCGCGATGCAGAACCGGCGGGTGGTGTCCCGGGTCCTGCCGGACATCTACCGCTCGGCCAACCTCTACCGGCTGACCCCGTTCTTCCAGGCCATGCGGCTGGCCCTGGCCGATGCGGCACCGCATCACGTCGAGGATCCGCGGGTGGTGGTGCTCAGTCCGGGCACCCACTCCGAGACCGCGTTCGACCAGGCCTTCGTCGCCTCGCTGCTCGGTTTTCCGCTGCTGGAGGGCAGCGACCTGACCGTCCGGGACGGCCGGGTGTGGATGCGCACGCTGGGCAAGCTGGAGCAGGTCGACGTTATCCTGCGCCGGGTCGACTCGACCTGGATGGACGCCCTCGAGCTGCGCCCCGGCTCGCGGCTGGGGGTGACCGGTCTGCTGGAGTGCGTCCGGCAGGGCACGGTCAGCGTGGTCAACAACCTCGGCTCCGGGGTGCTGGAGAACCCGGCGCTGCTGCCGTTCCTGCCGGAGCTGTGCGAGCGGCTGCTGGGTGAGTCGCTGCGGCTGCCCTCGGTGGAGACCTGGTGGTGCGGGGACGACAAGGGCCTCAGCCACGTGCTGGCCAACCTGGAGCGGATCGTGGTCCGGCCGATCAGCCGAGGCCACGGCCGCAGCGTGCTGGGGGCGGCGTTGACCACCGAGCAGCGCGAGCAGCTGGTGGCCGAGGTGAAGGCGGCGCCGCACCGGTTCGTGGGCCAGGAGGTGCTACACCTGTCCTCGGCGCCGACCAGCGAGGCCGACGCTCTGGTGCGTCGGAACCTGATCCTGCGGTCGTTCGCGGTGCGCAGCGGCGCGTCGTACACGGCGATGCTCGGCGGCCTGGCCCAGGTCACCGACGACCGGCTGGGCCGTCGGCCGCCGCTGGTCACCGACCCCGACGGCGGCCTGTCCAAGGACGTCTGGGTGGTCAGCCGCGAGCCGGTGGCCGCCGCCCGGGTGGTCGCGCCCCGCGGCCGGGCGGAGGACGAGGCCGGCGTGGTCATCGCCGGAGCCCCGTCGGTGGCGATGGTGCCCCGCGTGCTGTCGGACCTGTTCTGGTTCGGCCGCTACGCCGAGCGGGCCGAGGACCTGCTCCGGCTGGTCCTGGCCACCCGCACCGTGGCCATCGAGACCGACTTCGACGTCGCGCCCGGACGGCCGCTGCCGGACCTGCTGGAGGCGCTTACCCACGTGAGCACGGCGTACCCCGGGTTCCTGCGGACGGGGGTGGCGATCCTGCCCGAGCTCCGGGCGCTGCTGCTCGAACGGCACCGGGCAGGAACCGTCGCCCAGTCGCTCGGCGCGCTGTCCCTGGCCGCCTCCGGCGTACGGGACCAGCTGTCGGACGACGTGTGGATGGTGCTGGCCGACATGGAGCGCGCGCTCGCCGCGCTGGCGGCCGACCCGCAGGACCAGGGACTGCAGCTCGCCGACGCGGGGGAGCGGGTGCTGTCCGGGCTGCTCGCGCTGGCCGGGATCACCGCCGAGAACATGGTGCGTGACCCGGGCTGGTACCTGCTGGACACCGGCCGCGGACTGGAGCGGGCGCTCCAGGTGGTCGCCGTGCTGCGGGCCACCCTGACCCGGGCCCGGTCGCTGGAGACCGAACGCCTGGTGATCGACGCCGTCCTGGCGTCCTCGGAGTCGATCCTCACCTTCCGTCGCCGGTACCGGGGCCGCAGCGGGGTGGAGGCGGTCACCGAGCTGCTGGTGACCGACATCTACAACCCGCGCTCGGTGGCGTATCAGCTGCGCCGGATGCTGCTCGATCTGCGGGCGATGCCCAACACGTCGCCGACCGCTCGCCCGGTGCGGCTGCTGGACAGCCTGACCGAGAAGGTCCGGGTCGCCGACCTGGCGGCCTTCGCGGAGACAGAGGACGGGCGGCGACCGGCCCTCGATGCCTTCCTCGCCGGGCTGCAGGAGCAGCTGCGCTCGCTGTCGGGGGCGATCCGCGACCAGTACCACCGGTCGCTGCCGGATCCGCGGCCGCTGGTCGGAGCGGCGTGATGGCGACCTATCGCATCGAGCACACCACGACCTACACCTACGACGGCGAGGTGACGAGCAGCTACGGGCAGTTCCACCTGCGGCCGCGCGACCTGCCGTGGCAGACCTGTGTGACCCACGAGATCGTGCTCGACCCGCAGCCGGCCGACCTGTTCCGGCACACCGACCTCTACGGCAACACCGAGTCCTACTTCCACGTGGTGACCCCGCACACCGCGCTGCGGATCACCGGGGTCAGCATGGTGCAGGTGGAGCGGGCCGAGCTGGACCCGGCGGCGCTCGCCCAGCCCTGGGAGCAGGCCCGGCCCGGTGTCCGAGCGGACGAGCCGGACGCCTGGGAGGCGACCGACTTCACCTTCGCGTCGCCGTACGTGGAGATCCCCGAGGGGATCGAGGACTACGCCCGGGTGTCCTTCCCCGCCGCCCGGTCGATCGGCGAGGCGGCGGTGGACCTGATGGAGCGGGTCAACTCCGACTTCACCTACAAGTCGGGGTCGACCTCGGTCAGCACCAAGGTCAGCACCCTGCTGCAGAGCCGGACCGGAGTGTGCCAGGACTTCTCGCACTTCATGATCTCCGCGCTGCGCTCGCTCGGGCTGGCCGGTCGCTACGTCAGCGGCTACCTGGCCACCCGGCCGCCGGTCGGCCGGCCGCGGCTGGTCGGTGCTGACGCCAGCCACGCCTGGGTCGGCTGCTGGATCCCGGGCGCCGGCTGGCTCTACCTCGACCCCACCAACCGCCGGGTGATCGACGAGGCCCACGCCACCGTGGCCTGGGGCCGCGACTACGGCGACGTCCCTCCCGTCAAGGGCGTCATCTTCACCGAGGCGAAGAACTCCTCGATGAAGGTCTCGGTCGACATGGCCCCCGCGGCCTGAATCTCACCCCCCGCACCGCCCTGAACGACAACCGCACGCCGGCACGACCCGCGACGCCGGGAAGCGGCCGAGGACTACCTGCGCCACCGCCGCGCTGTGTGGCTCGAGCATGTACTCACCGGCTCTCCCCAGTGCTTCCCCTGGCTTCCAGTCTCGTGGTAGACAGAGCGCATGTCTAGACAACTTGGGGGCGTTCGGCTTGACCTCGGCGCGTACGACGTGGTCGTTGTCGGCGCCGGCTCGTCCGGCATGTGCGCCGCCGTCGCGGCGGCGCGTTGCGGCGCCCAGGTCCTGCTGGTCGAGAAGCTGCCGTTCCTGGGCGGCGTGTCGACCGCGGTGCTGGACACGTTCTATGGCTTCTACACCCCCGGGTCAGCCTCCCGAAAGGTCGTCGCCGGGATCGGGGACGAGGTGGTGGATCGGCTGCGGACCCTGGGCCCGGTCCTGCACCGGCCCAACACCTATGGCGCGGGAACCGGCATCACCTACCTGGCGGACCACCTCAAGGTGGTGTGGGAGGCCCTGGCCGCCGACGCCGGGATGCACGTGCTGCTGCACGCCATGCTCGCTGACGTGGCGGTGACCGACGGCCGCGTCACGGATCTGGTGCTGGCGACCAAGGCCGGGCTCGCTCGCGTCTCCGCCCCGGTGGTCATCGACGCCAGTGGCGACGCCGACCTGTGCCATCTCGCCGGTTTCTCCTACGAGCTGGCCGGGGCCGAGGCGCCGGCCCAGACCCTGACCACGAGCTTCCGGGTCGTCGGCGTCGACCTGGAGCGTCGCCGGTCGGTGCCCAAGGAAAGGCTGCACGCGCTGATGCGTGAGGCGGCCGAGTCGGGGGCGTACGACCTGCCCCGCCGGGACGGCTCCGACCACATAACCCCGGTGGCCGGGATGACTGCCACGGTGATGACCCGGGTGGAGAGCACTGCGACCACCGACGGCCACGTCGTCAATGCGACCGACCCGTGGCTGCTGACCCGGGCGGAGATGGCCGGCCGCCGACAGGTGCTGGAGTACGTCCGGTTCCTGGTCGACCAGGTGCCCGGTTACGAGCACGCCGCGCTGGGCGGAGTCGGCACCCAGATCGGGGTCCGGGAGACGCGCCGGGTGTACGGCGACTACCGGCTGACCCGAGACGACGTGCTGTCGGCCCGCCGGTTCGAGGACGAGATCGGGTTGTGCGGGGCACCGATCGAGGACCACCATCGCGGTGCCGATACCGCCTGGGCCTACCTGCCCGACGGCGAGGTGGTCGGTATCCCGTACCGGACGCTGCTGGTCCGAGACGCCGACAACGCGCTGGTGGTCGGACGCTGCTTCTCCGCGACCCATGACGCCCACGCCTCGGTCCGCTCGATGGGGCAGTGCATGGCCATGGGTCAGGCGGCGGGGACCGCCGCGGCCCTGGCTCGCACGGACGGCTGCACCCCGCGAGACCTCGACCCGGGCGCACTGCGCGACCGACTGCGTGCCGACGGCGCCGTCCTGGACGTGCCGCCGGCGCCGGCGGGCTCTGAGCCGCCCGCCGCATCGACCGCCCGGCTCGGCTGACCACCGTGGTCGCGACGGTCC
>DATHBQ010000043.1:0-3470 GCA_035296105.1 Propionibacteriaceae bacterium
CTGCGTGGCCGGCCGGCGGTCGGCCGGGTATCGGCGCTGATCGACGCCGGTGACATCGCGGCGACGACGGCCCTCAACGTGGAAGAGATCTTCCGTGGGTTGCGTCCTGGCGAGGAGCCCGCGGCAACCGAGTTGTTCTCCGGGCTCCAGGTCCTCGCCGTCGATGCGGCCGCCGCCTGGCAGGCCGGTGACTGGCGTCGCGGTTTCGCGATGCGCGGAGTGACCCTCTGGGAGGCCGACTGCCTCGTCGCCGCGACGGCCAAGGTCAACGGCGCAGAGTTCGTCACCGGCAATCCCGGGGACTTCCCGATGTCCGAGCTCGAGGTGATCCACTGGCCAGTCGGCCGGTAGCCGGCACTCCAGGGCTCCGACGCGCCGGTCCGGACGTAACTGCGTGCTTCCCGCTGACCGCGGTGGCCGACCGTGGGCGAGAAGTGCGCAGTTGTCCGTCGGCTCAGTTCTTGGTGACCAGGCTGCGGACGAAGAAGCCGAGGTTGGCCGGCCGCTCGGCGAGCCGTCGGACCAGGTAGGCGTACCAGTCGTTCCCGTAGGGCACGTAGACCCGCATCCGGTGGCCCAGTCCGGCCAGACGCTTCTGCTCCCCCGGCCGGATGCCGTAGAGCATCTGGAACTCGAAGTCGTCGCTCGACCGACCGAGGTTTCGGGCCACGGCTCTGCCGATGGCGATCAGTGTCGGGTCGTGGGTGGCCAGCATCGGATAGCCGTCCCCGCCCATCAGGATCTTCAAGCAGCGCACGTAGGCCAGGTCGACCTCGTGCGCGCTGCGGAAGGCCACGGTCTCCGGCTCGGCGTACGCGCCCTTGCACAGCCGCACCCGCGACCCCGCGTACGCCAGGTCCCGGCAGTCACCCTCGGTCCGCCGGAGGTAGGCCTGCAGCACCGCACCGGTGTCGGGGAACTCCTCCCGCAGCGCGGACAGCGTCTCCAGCGTCGCGTCGGTGGTGGTGTGGTCCTCCATGTCGAGGGTGACCATCGTTCCCGCACGCGCGGCCGCCCGGCAGATGGTGGCGGCGTTCTCGCGAGCGATCTCCGGGCCGGCGTCGCCCAGGGCCTGCCCGAGAGCGGTGAGCTTGACCGACACCTCCGTCGAGGCGCTCAGCCCGGAGTCGCTGAGCCGGGTCAGCAGGGCGACATACTCGGTGACCACCCGCTCCGCGTCCGCCCGCTCGGTGGTGTCCTCGCCGAGGTGGTCGACGCTGACCAGCAGGTCGGCGTCGGTCAGCCGACCGGCGGCCGCGACCACCTCGTCGGTCGTCTCCCCCGCCACGAAGCGCTCGACGACCTCGGCGGTGATCGGCGCCCGGGTCAGCAGCGTCTTGGCCCGCTCGTTGCGGGAGAGGCCGAGCAGCGCACGACGCAGCACAGTCGGACTTTAGAGGGCGCTGGCCACGCCTCCGCCGTCCACCGCGTACGACGGGGTGATCGGGGCGGCGAGGTGCAGGCGGGAGAAGGCCAGGGACTCGGCCAGGTCGGCCTCGCGCTGCGCGCGGGAGACGCTGCGGCGCAGGTTGACCTCCAGGATGACGTGGCCGGCGAAGTCCTGCTCGGCGAGGTACTGAAGCACCTGTCCTGCCTCCTGGTCGCCGCGTCCGGGCACCAGGTGCTCGTCCTTGACCGAGCCCGTGCCGTCGGTCAGGTGGACGTGGCGCAGCCGCGAGCCCCAGGACCGGGCCAGGTCGAGCGACTGCTGGCTGGCCGTCGAGGCGTGCGAGAAGTCCAGGGTCAGGTCGGCGTAGTCGAGCTCGGTGGGATCCCACCCGGGCAGATAGGCCTTGAGCTCCCCGCCCGGCGTACGCCATGGGTACATGTTCTCCACGGCGATGAGCACGCCGGTCTCCTCCGCCAGCCGACGGACCCCATCGACGAACCCGCGCGCATAATCGCGCTGCCAACGGAATGGCGGATGCACCACCACGACGTCGGCGTCGAGCTGACGGGCCGCCTCGGCCGAGCGCTTCAGCTTGGCCCAGTTATCGGTGCCCCAGACCCGCTGGGTGATCAGCAGGCAGGGCGCGTGCACCGACAGCACCGGTACACCGTGGTAGTCCCGGAGCTTCTCCACCGCGTCGATGTCGGCCGAGACCGGGTCGATGCCGACCATCAGCTCGACCCCGTCGTAGCCCAGCCGGCGGGCCAGCTCGAAGGCGCTGGAGGTGGTCTCGGGATAGACCGAGGACGTGGAGAGGCCGACCTTCGCCGGGGGGACCTTGATCGGCTTCCCGTCGGCGTTGGTCTCCACGCTAAAAGCGTAGTGGCCGAACCTCCGGGCGCGGCCACTCCACCTAGGCTCGGACTGTGCCGGAAGTGCCGATCGGGTTCCCGCGAGCGTTCGCGGAGTTCCCCGACCCGGCCGATCCGGACCAGGTCTTCCGCTGCGACCTCACCTGGCTGACCTCCTACTGGACGTGCATCTTCGGCCAGGGCTGTGCCGGCATCTACGCCGACCGGCCCGACGACGGCTGCTGCACCCTCGGCGCCCACTTCGCCGACGCGGACGACGAGAAGCGGGTCGGCAAGGCCGTCCGTCAGCTGACGCCAGCCCAGTGGCAGTACCGCGCCGAGGGCCGGAGGAGCGGCTGGGCGGAGTACGAGGACCCGGCCCAGGTCAGCCAGGGTGAGCCGCCGGACCGCAAGACCCGGATCGTGGACGGCGCGTGCATCTTCCTCAACCGGCGCGGGTTCCCCGGCGGCATGGGCTGCGCGCTGCATCTGCTCGCCCGCGACCAGGGCCGCGACCTCAGCGAGACCAAGCCGGACGTGTGCTGGCAGCTGCCGATCCGGCGCCAGTACCGCACGGTGACCAGGACCGACGACACCACCTACACCGAGGTCACCCTCGGCGAGTACGGCCGCGACGGCTGGGGGCCGGGCGGCGCCGATCTCGACTGGTACTGCACCGCCAACACCGACGCGCACCACGGCCGGCAGCCGGTCTACCTCAGCAACGCGGCCGAGCTGCGGGCGCTGATGGGGCCGGCCGGGTACGCGGTGCTGGTGCACCTGTGCGAGGAGTTCTCGTCCCGCTCCGGGCGGTGGATGGCCCACGCGGCGGACCCGCAGCCGGTGTCGGCGAGCGGGCCGAGCTGACTCCGGCAGCGGTCCTGGAGGGCCGTCCCCGGTGTACGGCCGGACGACGCCATTGGCAACAATGTCGGCATGCACCTTGATCACCTGTCCTTCGCGGCTGGCCCCGAAGGGCTGGCGGAGACGGCGCAGTGGCTGGGCGAACGGCTGGGTGCTCGGTTCCACGACGGGGGGTTCCATCCGCGCTTCGGCACCCGTAACCAGATCCTGCCGTTGACCGGTGGCCGGTACCTGGAGGTGGTCGGCGTGCTGGACCACCCGGCGGCCGACAAGGCGCCCTTCGGGCAGGCGGTCCGGGCGCGGACGGCCCAGGGCGGCGGCTGGCTGGGCTAGGTCGTGGCCGTCGATGATCTCGAGCCGCTGGA
>DATHBQ010000044.1:0-4283 GCA_035296105.1 Propionibacteriaceae bacterium
GTCCACGCGGCCGAAGGAGGCCGGGTCGCCCGCGTTCCGCCCGCTCTCGGTCATGCATCCATCCTGCCCGATACGCTCGCCTGCGTGCTCGTTGCGTCTTTTCCCGCCGGGCCGTGGCAGACCAACACCTACGTGGTGGCCGCGGATCGGGGATCGGAGTGCGTGGTCATCGACCCCGGGATGGATGCCGAGGCCGGCGTCGCGGACCTGGTGGCGGAGCACCGGCTCAAGCCAGTGGCGGTGATGGTCACCCACGGGCATCTCGACCACATGTTCGCCGTGGCCCCGCTCTGCCGGGCCAACCACGTCCCGTGCTGGGTGCACTCCGACGACCGGGATCTGCTCGCCGACCCGCTGCGGTCGATGGGCGCCGAGACCCGGGCGCTGTTCGACCGCCTGGTGCCTGGACACGGCGGGTTCGTGGAGCCGGACGAGGTCCGTGAGCTGACCGACGCCGCGACGGTCTCAGTGGCCGGCATCGACTTCGTCGCCGCCCACGCCCCCGGGCACACCCCGGGTTCGACCATGTTCGCCACCGGGTCCGACGACGAGCCTGTGGTGTTCTCCGGCGATGTGCTGTTCGCCGGCTCGATCGGGCGGACCGACCTGCCGGGCGGCGACCTGGCCGCCATGGTGGAGAGCCTCCGGACCAAGGTGCTGCCGCTGCCCGACCCGATGGTGGTGCTGCCCGGGCACGGACCTCGGACCACGATGGCCCTCGAGCGGGCCACCAACCCCTATCTGCGCCAGCTGGCCGGGGCGCGGTCGTGAGCCGGGTCCGGCCGATCTCCGGCTTCCCCGAGCTGACCCCGGCCGGCCGCGTCGTCGAGCAGGCGGTCCTGGACCGGCTGCGGGAGACCTTCGAGCTGCACGGCTTCGCCGGCATCGAGACCCGGGCGGTCGAACCGCTGGAGCGCCTGGCCAAGCAGGGCGAGATCGACAAGGAGGTGTACGCGGTCTCCCGGCTCCACGCCGAGCCCGGGTCGCCCGCGGAGCTCGGTCTGCACTTCGACCTGACCGTGCCGCTGGCCCGCTACGTGCTCGAGCATGCCGCCGCGCTGGCCTTCCCGTTCCGCCGGTACCAGATCCAGAAGGTGTGGCGCGGTGAGCGGCCGCAGGAGGGCCGCTACCGGGAGTTCACCCAGGCCGACATCGACATCGTCAACGTCGACCGGTTGGCCGCCCACCACGACGTCGAGCTGCCGCTGGTCACCCTGGAGGCGCTGGAGCGGCTGCACGTCGACCTGGGGCTGCCGCCGGTGCTGATGCGGGTCAACAACCGGCGCCTGGCCCAGGGCTTCTACCAGGGGCTGGAGATCGCCGACCCACCCGCGGTGCTGCGGCAGGTGGACAAGCTGGACAAGATCGGCCCCGACCGGGTGGTGGATCTGCTGGTCGGCGACGTGGGCCTCAGCGACGCCCAGGCCCGGGCCTGCGTCCGGCTGGCCGGGATCTCGGCCGCCGACGGATCCTTCGGCGACGCCGTCCGCCGCCTCGGGGTCGAACACCCCGAGCTGGATGAGGGGATCGCGCTGCTCACCGAGCTGGTGGCCACGGCCGCGCGGTACGTGCCCGGCCGGCTGGTCGCCGACCTCAAGATCGCCCGCGGTCTGGACTACTACACCGGGACGGTCTATGAGACCGAGCTGGTCGGCTTCGAGTCGATGGGCTCGATCTCCTCGGGCGGCCGCTACGACTCGCTGGCCAGCGACGGTCGGACCACCTACCCGGGGGTGGGGCTGTCGATCGGGGTGACCCGGCTGCTGGCGCCGCTCATCGTGGCCGGCCGGCTTCGTGCCTCCCGGCCGGTGCCGACCGTGGTGCTGGTCGCGGTCGACTCGGAGGAGACGCGGGCGGAGGCGATCGCGGTGGCCGAGCTGCTCCGGGGCCGCGGCATCGCCTGCGAGGTCGCTCCGGCCGCCGACAAGTTCGGCAAGCAGATCCGCTACGCCGACCGGCGCGGGATCCCGTTCGTCTGGTTCGGCGGCCGGGAGGCGGGCGAGGTGAAGGACCTGCGCAGCGGCGACCAGCACTCCGCCGATCCCCAGGCCTGGCGACCGCCCGAGGAGGACCGGCGGCCGGCGGTGCGCTGGTCGTGACCGCAAGGGTCTCGGCCGGCGAGGTACTGCACCGTCGGCTGGCCACCCAGCGGTTGCTGGCGGACCGCCTGCCCGGCCCGACGGCGGTCGTCGGGCTGCTGACCGGGGTCCAGTCCCAGGAGTTCGGCCACGCGCTCTGGTCGCTGGGGATGCGCTCGACCGGCACTCTCGGCGACGCCCAGGCGGCGTTCGACCGGGGCGAGTTCGTCCGCACCCATGTCCTCCGTCCCACCTGGCACTTCGCGTTGGCGGAGGACATCGGCTGGATGCTCGAGGTGACCGCGCCCCGGGTGCACCAGCTCAACGGGACGATGTATCGCAAACTCGGCCTGGACCCGGCCGGGCTGGATCGGGCGGCGGACGTCATCGTCGACGCGCTGGCCGGCGGGACGGCACTCACCCGGTCCGAACTCGGTCGGCGGCTGGGCACCAGCGGGGTGGCGCTCGGCTACCAGGTGGCCTACGCCGAGGCCGAGGGTCTGATCGTCAGCGGCCCGCTGCGCGGAGCCCGGCACACCTACGTCCGGATGGAGGAGCGGGTGCCGCCGAAGCGCCGACGGACCGGCGACCTGGTCGAGCTGGCGAGGAGGTTCTTCGCCGGTCACGGCCCGGCCAGCGTCCGGGACCTGGCCCGGTGGGCATCCCTGACCCAGAGTCAGGCGACGGCGGCCACCGAGGCGGCCGCGTCGCGTCTCACCGAGGTCACGGTGACCGGGGAACCGCTGTGGTTCGACCTGGCGGCCCCGGAGCCGCCGGCGGAGGTGGCGTACGGGGCGCTGCTGCTGCCGCTGTACGACGAGCTGACTCTGAGCTACCCGGCCCTCGGCTTCCCGCTTGCGGACCGGCATCCGCACCCGGCGGGGGAGGATCTGTTCGTCGGCTCGGTGGTGCTGGGCGACGCGAACGCGGGCACCTGGCGGCGGACGATCAACGGCCGCAGCGTTCGGGTGGAGGTGGCCATGGCCCCCGGCCTGACCGCGGCCGAGCACGAGACCGTGGCGGAGGCCGCCGCCGCGCTGGCCGCGTTCCTGGACCGGGAGCTGGACCTGACGATCACCGGGTGAGCTGGTGAGCCCTCGGCCGAGCAGCAGGCCAGCCAGTGTGTCCCCATCAGTCGCGCCGGCGGACCAGGGACAGGCCCACCACCGTGCCGCCGCCCAGGGCCAGGATGAGGGCGAGCAGCGGGATCCACGTTCCGCGACGAGAGTCGTCCCGCCGCGCCTCCGAGTCGGCCGGGGGTGCCTGACCTGGTCCGAGGCTGGCCGGGGCCGCACCCGCCCGGGTGCCCCCACAGAGGTCGGCGGTCAGGCCGGACCCCTGCTGGTCGGCGAAGACGAGGAAGGGGCCTCGTCCGCTGATCTCCAGGCCGCAGGACGCGCCGGAGCTGGAGGTGGTGACCAGCTGGGTGCTGCTCGCCTGGCCCTTGTAGACCCGGTCCACCGTGAAGGTGAGGGTGCGGGTCCGGCTCCGCTGGTCCACCGCGTCCGCGGCCACCGTCCCGGTGAAGATCACGTCCGCACTGGCGGCATGCTGCTCCTCCGACGCTCCGACGCAGGAGCACGCGTACGCCGGTGGCGGCGTGGCCCACAGCGCCGTGAGAGCCAGCAGCACGGCGACCACTGCGAGGGCGACCGTGCGGAGTCGGTCCCGCGGGACGACGGTCACCGGGATCGGCCCGGTCGCCAGAGCACGGCCAGGCCGGTGACGGCGATGGCTCCGACGGCCAGCAGGGCGATGCCGGCGATGGCCAGCCCGCGGGTCAGCGTCCGGTCGGTGCCCGTGGCCCGTTCCTCCCGGTCGGACGCGCCGGGTAGCGGTTCTCGAGGCGTACCCAGCGCGCGGGGCACGTTGGCGGTCGGCAGGTTGCCGCGGCAGGTGTCGGTGATCAGCCGGGCGACCGCCTCGTCACCGCTGCCCTCGACGCCCTGGAGGGAGAAGATCACCCAGGTGGTGCCCAGCTCCGGGGTCATGCCGCACTCCACGCTCTCGCGCGGCGTCGAGACGACTTGCTCGGCGTACACGCTGCCCTTGTAGACCGCGTCCACCCGGAACCGGATGTCGGTGCGCGGGCCCTCCCCACGGTCCACCTTCCGCAGCGCCGTAACGGTGCCCCGGAAGACGGCGTCGGCCTGACGGGCGGCACGGGTGGGCGTGGTCGGCGAGCACTCGCAGGCGAAGGCGAAC
>DATHBQ010000045.1:0-3859 GCA_035296105.1 Propionibacteriaceae bacterium
AGGGCAAGTGACCCCACACCCGGCGGACTCCCCGACGGGTTTGACAAGGAGCAGGACATGGCAATGGCCGACCCGGGGCGACCCAGCCGGGACACCGGCCTGCCACCGGGGGTCGAAGTGGGCCCGCTCGGCAAGCGGGTCGCCGCCTACCTGATCGAGGTGCTGGTGCCGGCGATCGTCAGCACGGTGCTGATCGTGGTGCTGCCGGACGCGTCGGGGACGGTCCGCGGCGTCCTCAGCATCCTGGCCGCTCTGGTCGTCGTCGGCTGGTCCCTGCTGATCTGGTACCTGCTGGCCGAGCGGGCCGCCGGGCCCGGCCTGCGGCTGACGCACCTGCAGCTCGTCGGCTTCTACGACGGACGGCCCATCGGGTGGGTCCGGGTCCTGCTGCGCGCGGTGATCTTCTGGCTGCTGAGCGCCACCGGCATCGGGCTGATCCTTCTGCTCGTCTTCCTGGTCCTGCACCCGCGCAAGCAGGGCTGGCACGACCTGGCCGTCAACGCTGTGGTGATCAAGGAGCGCGTGCTGCCCCCGTCCGCGCCGCGGGCAGGCGTGGCGCAGCACGTCAGCATCGCCTCGGAGCAGTCGCGGGAGCGGGCGTCCACCCCGCCGCCGATGTACGGGCCGGTGACGTCGTACTCACCGGTGCCGGGTGGACCGACCGGATCGGTCGCGCAGCCGCAGAGCGTTCCGACCGGCGTTCCGACCGGCGTCCCGACGCCCCAGGGTCCACCGCCCCAGCCGCTGACGCCACCACCCGGACCGGGCTACCCGCCGCAGGCCGACCAGCCGTACGTGCCCGTGGCGGCGAAGCCGCCGGGTCCGGTCCCGACCGGATCGACGGCGATCCCGCAGCGCGACGAGCCGTCCGGCGTGACCCGGCCGATGTCGGCGCCCTCGGCCGCCGAACCACCGACGGAGTCCCTCGGCTGGCACGCGGTGCTGGACGACGGTCGCCGGGTGGTGGTCGATCATCTTGTGCTGCTCGGCCGCAATCCGCACCCGGCGCCCGGCGAGGAGGACGCCGAGCTGATCAAGATCGCCGACGAGACGCGTACCGTCTCCAAGCTCCATCTGGCCATGGGGATCGACCAGGCGGGGCTGTACGTGGTGGACCGTGGGTCGACCAACGGCTCGACGGTGACCACGCCGGGCGGCGCGACTCGGCGGTGCGTGCCCGGGGAGCCGGTCTACGTCAACCCGGGTTCGATCGTGTCGATGGGCGACCACTGGCTCGAGGTTCGCCGCGGCGAGGCCCGCTGAGCGGGTCACGCACAGCGGC
Organism: Propionibacteriaceae bacterium; assembly: GCA_035296105.1. Lineage (GTDB taxonomy): Bacteria > Actinomycetota > Actinomycetes > Propionibacteriales > Propionibacteriaceae > Microlunatus. Next base: position 1,283 of record DATHBQ010000045.1, read on the forward strand.
GCGAGGATCGATACCCTTCCCCACATGCTGCTGTCGGATCGCGACATCCGGGCCGAGGTCGCGGCCGGCCGGATCGGGCTGGAGCCGTACGCCGCCGATCTGGTGCAGCCGTCCAGCATCGACGTCCGGCTCGATCGCTACTTCCGGGTCTTCGAGAACCACCGCTATCCGCACATCGACCCCTCCGTCGAGCAGTCGGAGCTGACCCGGCCGGTCGAACCGGTGGGCGACGAGCCGTTCATCCTGCATCCGGGCGAGTTCGCGCTGGGGTCGATCTACGAGGTCGTCACCCTGCCCACCGACATCGCTGCCCGGGTGGAGGGCAAGTCGTCGCTCGGCCGGCTCGGGCTGCTGACCCATGCCACGGCCGGTTTCATCGACCCCGGATTCTCCGGCCACGTGACCCTGGAACTGTCCAACGTGGCCACGCTACCGATCAAGCTCTGGCCGGGGATGAGGATCGGGCAGCTGTGCTTCTTCCGGCTGACCTCACCGGCCGAGCACCCGTACGGCTCGGCGAGCTCCGGCTCGCACTACCAGAACCAGCGCGGCCCGACCCCCAGCCGCTCCCACCTGAACTTCCACCGCACCCCGATCTAGGTCCGCCGCCGCCTCCTTCCTGTGAACCGGTCACTTGCGACACGGCGCCCAAGTGGGTTCCTGTCGCAAGTGACCGGTTTCTGGGGGAGGAGCGACGAGGCAGCGGGTCAGGCGCGGTAGACCGCGATGTCACCCGAGGCGGTGGTGGCGCGGATCGATACGAACGCCTCGCCCGGCGGGGGCTGGTGGGTCGACTCCAGGGCGATCCGGACCTCGCCGGACGACGAGTCCAGGTCCAGCCAGGCCGGCAGCCCGTCGGCCACCCCGACGGTCAGCGTGCCGGAGGCGGTCCGCAGATCGACCGGTCCGCTGGTCGCAGCGACCGTGATGTCTCCCGATCCGGAGCTGGCCTGCACGGCATGGAAGGCCCGCTTGACGGTCACGTCGCCGGAGCCCGACTTGGCAACCACCGGGCACTGGGCCTCGCCGATGGTGATGTCGCCCGAGCCGGACACCAGCCGGGATCCCGAGCCGCCGACCTCGCCCGCCGACACGTCACCCGAGCCGGTGGACGACTCCAGGTCTTGAGCCCGGCCGAGGCTGATCGAGCCCGACCCGCTGCTGATCTTGGACCGACCGATGTCGGCGCTGACCGACACGTCGGCCGACCCGACCTTGATCACGTACTCCAGGTCGGGCGGTACGCCGAGCCGCAGGTGCGCGTTGGTGTTGCGAAAGGTCCGTGTCGGGAAGCTGATCCGCAGCCAGTCACGCTCCTGCCGGACCTGGACGGCGTTGAGGAACTCCTCCTGTCCCGCGTTGATCGAGCACTCGACGAGGTGCGGCTGTACCCCCGGCTCGACCGTGACGGTGCCGTTGCCCATGTTGTCCAGCACGACGTGGCGTACGCCCTCGTGCGTGGAGTTTCGGAAGGTCATCGGACCCAGCCCTGCACGCGACCAGGGCGGCGCGCGCGCTCGACGTGGTGCTTGTCCGGCTTCTCCCCGAACAGTCCGCCCGGGCCGAACGGGCCGTGCGGTCCGAAGACCCCGTGCGGGCCGAACGGGCCGTGCGGTCCGAAGATCGCTCCCGGGGTCGGTGGGACCGGCGCCCGCGGCGGAACCGGCGGGCGCGGCCAGTCCGGCCGGCCGGAGGCGGCGAGGGCGTCCATCACCGCCCGGGTCAGCCAGGCGTTGGTGGAGATCCCGTCCGCCGCGGCCACCTCGTCGACCTTGGCCTTGACCGACTGCGGCAGCCGCAGGCTGATCCGGGCCACCGGCTCGTCGTCGACATCGATCAGAATGTCCTCGTCGGTGGGCTCGGCACCTGTCGGCGGCTCGAGCATGGTCGGCTCGGACTCGCCCTTGGGCACCGAGACCACGAGCTCAGGGTCCTGGCCGACCATCCGTACTTCGACCGAGGACGGCGCCAGCTCCGCGCTGATGCTGCTGGTCGCATCGGACAGGGCGGAGATCAGCGCCAGCCGGGTGGAGGACTCGATCGAGGCGCCGAGCCGTTCGGCGATCTCTCGGGTGTGGTCGTCGGCCAGCGCCGCAGCCGAGCTGACACCGTCGCGGACGGTCTGTACGTAAGGTGATAGGTCCATGACGCCATCATGACAGCGCAGTGACGCCATTGCAACAGTCATCTGACGTCAGGCTGGCGTCACCGTCCTGCCCTCGGCTCGCCGGACGGACTCCAGCAGCAGCTGCGCCACGTCGAGCACCTCGGTGGTCTCCGGCGCGGCACCGTCGGCCTGCTGAGCGGTCAACCCGTCACTCAGCATCACCCGGCAGAACGGGCAGCCGGTGGCGATCGCGTGAGTGCCGCCCTGGCCGTTGGCCGCGGTCAGCGTGGCCAGCGCCTCCTCGGTCCGGTTGCCGTTGATCCGGGTGCCGATCTTCTCCTCCATCCACATCCGGGCACCGCCGGCCCCACAGCAGAAGGAACGCTTTCGGTTACGGGGCATCTCGGCCACGGTTGACCCGGGGATCGAGGCGAGGAGGTCGCGGGGAGGGTCGTAGATCTCGTTGTGCC
>DATHBQ010000046.1:0-3257 GCA_035296105.1 Propionibacteriaceae bacterium
AGGTCACCGCCGAGACCCGCGCGCTCCCCGTCGCGCACTTCGACCGCCCCGAGGCGTTCCGGGACTACTTCAAGGCCAACTACGGGCCCACCATCGCGGCGTACCGGTTCAACGCCGAGGACCCGGAGAAGGTGGCGGCGCTGGACCAGGGTCTGGCCGACCTCGGCCGCGCTTCGACCGCGGCGAAGGGTCCACCGTCCTGGACTGGGAGTACCTGCTGCTCACCGCCCGCCGCGCGCGCTGATCCCTCGCCGCCTACGCCGACCGACCCTCTCCTGCAGGTCGAACACGACCAGCACCTGGACCGCCAGGGTGGTGATCGGCGTCCCGAACTCCGACACCGTCGAGGCCGCCCAGAACCGGCCGAACCCCGGGCGGCGCCATAGCGCCGGTGCCGTCATGCGCGGAGCAGCTCGCCCGCCGCGGCCCGTAGGGCGGCGAGGATGCGGTCCCGGCCGTCCGGACCGAGCTCGGGGTAGCACGGCAGGTAAACGATGTGGGCCATCAGCTCCCCTGCCCGGGGCGGCACCTTACCGTCCGCGCCGGCGACCGCCGCCAGGTTGCTGGTCCCCTGACTGGCGTCCACGCCGCGGCTTCGCAGCTCGGCGACGAGCCGGTCGGGGTCCGGCGCGACGACCGGGAACAGCCAGTGCGTACGCCGGTGCAGCCGATCGCCCGGATGCCGGTACGCGGCCGGCAGCGCAGCCGCCAGCTCCTCGCCCAGGGCGGCCCGGGCGGCGACCCGGTCGGCGTCGACGCCGCAGAGCCGACGGTGCAGCAGCGCCAGCAGCCCAGCCGTCGGTCGGCGGCGGATCCGGGTCAGCATGGCCGCGCCGGCGGCGAACGAGCGGGTGGCGGAGCTGATCATGCCGTCCAGATCGATCCCGGCGGCGCGGGACACCCGCTGCAGCAGTGCGAACCGGCGGGGGTCGTTGAACACGGCCAGGGCGGCGGTCTTGGCCAGCTTGGTCGCGTAGGACCTCGACCGCTGCCGAGGCCATCGGTCGTGAGCGGCCCGCAGCCGCGCCAGCAGGGCCGGGTCGGCCACCGTCACCACCGCTCCGCCGGCCGCCGTCGCCGTCTTGATCAGCCCGAAGCTGAACAGGCTGACGTCGGCGCCGGACGGAGCCAAGCTCGACAGTCCGGTGAACGCCTGGGCGCTGTCCTCGACCAGCAGCAGACCCCGCCGCCGGGCGAAGCCGAGCAGCGGCGCCAGGTCGACCCGACCACCGAGCAGGTGCGCGACCAGCAGGCCCCGGGTGCGCTCGGTACACGCCGCCTCGAGCGCCGCGACCGTAGGAGCCAAGGTGGCCGGGTCCAGGTCGACCGGAACCGCCCGCAGGCCGTGCTCCTGCAGGATCGTCACCATGCCCGGATGCGTGATGGCCGAGACCAGCACCTCGCTGCCGGCCGGCAGGTCCAGCACGCCCAGCAGCAGGTCCCAGGCCGACCGGACGGACAGGCAGACCAGGCCGCGTCCCTCGATCCCCGCAGTCCGCAGCAGCTCGAGCTCCGCCCGAGCGCAGCTGGTCCGGCGGGCGGTCGCCCGGATGCCGAGCCAAAGATCGGCTGCCCCGATATCCAGCCGGTGCCGGGGGTACACCTCAGGCCAGCGGCGCCACGTCGGCCAGCGCCCGCCGCGCCGGCCAGTCGGCGTCCGCCGGGCGCAGCCCGGCGAAGGAGTCCCGCTCGCGGGCGGTCCAGGCCGCCAGGGCCCCGGAGACCAGCGTGGGGTTGTGCACCCGGCCGTCCAGCACGGCGGCGACCAGGTCGTCCAGCGTGGCCCAGACGACGTCCATGTGCGCCTCCTCACCGGCACGCAGGAAACCCTCTGGGGCGTCCGCGGCACTGAGGTCGCGGGCCAGGTAGATCCGCAGCGTCTCGCCCACCATGCCCGGAGTGGTGAACAGGTCGACCAGCACGTGCCACGTGTCGGCCGCCACCCCCGCCTCCTCGGCCAGCTCGCGCTGCGCGGCGACCAGATAGTCCTCGCCGTCCACGTCCAGCAGGCCGGCCGGGGGCTCCACCAGCCGGTGCCGCACCGGGTGCCGGTACTGCCGGACCAGCGCAACCCGCTCGTGCTCGTCCAGCGCGATCACCCCGACCGCACCGGGATGGCGGACGTACTCCCGGGTCATCACCGCACCGTCGGGCGTCCGGACCTGGTCGCGCATGAACCGACCCACCCCACCCTCGGCGAGCACGGTCGAGGAGTCGACCGGCCAGGCCAGAGGCGTGTCGGCGATCTCGGCGCCGGAGAGAACGATCATCAGCGACGATCATCGTCGACGGGAAGCCGGGTGGCGAGCCGGCGGTCCAGGGCCGCCTCGACGAGACCGCTGAACAGTGGGTGCGGCCGGGTCGGCCGCGACTTCAGCTCGGGATGGGCCTGCGTGGCCACGAAGTAGGGATGGACCTCGTCCGGCAGCTCGATGAACTCGACCAGCGAGGAGTCCGGCGAGGTGCCGCTGACCACGAGCCCGGCCTCCTCGAGCTGGGCCCGGTAGAGGTTATTCACCTCGTAGCGGTGCCGGTGCCGCTCCTCCACCCGGGAATGGCCGTAGCGCTTGGCCACGATCGATCCGGGCAGCAGCTCCGCCGGGTACGAGCCGAGGCGCATCGACCCGCCGAGGTCGCCGGTCCCGGACACGATCGCCACCTGCTCGGCCATGGTGGCGATCACCGGGTGCGGGGTGGACGCGTTGAACTCGCTGCTGTCGGCGCCCTCCAGCCCGGCCAGGTGCCGGGCCACCTCGATCACCATGCACTGCAGGCCGAGGCAGAGCCCGAGGATCGGGATCTGGTGCTCGCGGGCGTAGCGGATCGCTCCGACCTTGCCCTCCACCCCGCGGATGCCAAAGCCGCCCGGGATGACGATCCCATCGGCCTCCCCCAGCATCCGGGCGGCGCCCTCGGCCGTCTCACAGCTGTCCGAGGGCACCCATCGGATCATCACCCGGGCGCGATGGGCGAAACCGCCCGCCCGCAGCGCCTCGGATACCGAGAGGTACGCGTCGGGCAGGTCGATGTACTTGCCGACCAGCGCGATGGTGACCTCCTCCTTCGGGTGGTGCACCCGGTCGAGCAGGTCGTTCCAGACCGTCCAGTCGACGTCACGGAACCGCAGGTCCAGCCGGCGTACGACGTAGGCGTCCAGGCCCTCGGCGTGCAGCACCTTGGGAATGTCGTAGATGCTCGGCGCATCGATGGCCGCGACCACCGCCTGCTCGTCGACGTCGCACATCAGCGAGATCTTG
>DATHBQ010000047.1:0-7408 GCA_035296105.1 Propionibacteriaceae bacterium
AGGTCACCGCCGAGACCCGCGCGCTCCCCGTCGCGCACTTCGACCGCCCCGAGGCGTTCCGGGACTACTTCAAGGCCAACTACGGGCCCACCATCGCGGCGTACCGGTTCAACGCCGAGGACCCGGAGAAGGTGGCGGCGCAAAGGGCTTCATGGTGGCGAACAGCTGACCGATGAAGCCCTCCGGCGTCCAGTTGATCAGCCCGATCGTGCCGCCGGGCCGGCAGACCCGGACCAGCTCGTCGGCCGCGGCCTGGTGGTGCGGCGCGAACATCACGCCGACGCAGGACAGGACGGCGTCGAAGGTGCCGTCCGCGTAAGGCAGGGCCTCGGCGTCGCCGACCTCCCAGGTGAGGGTGACCCCGGCCGCCTCGGCACGGCGGCGGCCGATGTCGAGGAGCTCCGGCGTGAGGTCGGAGGCGACGACGTCGGCCCTGGCCCGGGCGGCCGGGAGAGCGACGTTGCCGGACCCGGCCGCGACGTCGAGGACCCGGTCACCCGGTCGGACGCCGGTCGCCTCGACCAGGATCGGTCCCAGGTCGGCGATGACCTCGGTGGCCACGGCGTCGTAGTTGCCGAGGGCCCACTTGGTGCGGTGCTTGGCCTTGAGGGCCTTGTCGGCCTCGCCGAGATCGGCGGGCCGGGTGCTCACAGGAGTTGTCATGGCCGGGAGATTAGGAATCGGCGGGCCGGCCCCGCCAGTACACGATCTGTACTGGGCCGGGCCGAAGCCCTAGCGTGTCGACATGGGAGCGTCCTACCACCAGTTCTGCCCCATCGCAAAGGCGATGGAGCTGCTCGACGAGCGCTGGACCATGCTCGTCCTGCGTGAGCTGCTGTCCGGCAGCCGGCACTTCAACGATCTGCGCCGCGGGCTGCCGACCATGTCGCCCACGCTGCTGTCCAAGCGGCTCCAGCAGCTGGTCCGCGCCGGGCTGCTGACCCGCGCCGAGGACGGCGGAGCCGTCGCCTACGAGCTCACCCCGGCCGGCCGGGAGCTACTGCCGGTGGTCGAGGCGATCGGCGCCTGGGGCGTCCGCTGGATCGGCGACCTGGGCGAGGCCGACCTGGATCCCCAACTGCTGCTGTGGGACCTGCACCGCAACGTCGACCGCAGCCAGGTGCCACCCGGCCGGACCGTGATCTCCTTCCGCTTCCCCGACCTGCCGGCCAAGCGACGGTCCTGGTGGCTGGTGATGACCCCGGACGCGATCGACGTCTGCGACTTCGACCCCGGTTACGAGGTGTCCGGCAGGGTGACCGGACGGCTGCGTGACCTGGTCCTGGTCTGGCGCGGCGACCTCGAGTGGCCGCGGGCGCTACGGTCCGGGACGGTGGCGGTCGACGGCCCGGAGGCGGCCCGGCGGCAGATCCCCGTCTGGTTCGCGCCGTCGCGGTTCGCCGCCGTGCCCCGGGCGGAGCCCGTCACGACCTCCTGACTGGGACCGCCTCGCGGCGGGTTGCCGACGAGTATGGTCAGCCTCATGAAGGTGGGCGTCCCCAGCGAGGTCAAGAACCACGAGTACCGAGTGGCGATCACGCCGTCCGGGGTGAACGAGTTCACCCGGCACGGGCACGAGGTGCTGGTCCAGGCGGGAGCGGGCGTCGGGTCCTCGATCACCGATGACGAGTTCGTCGCCGCCGGTGCGAAGATCGCCGACGACCACGACCAGGTGTGGGCCGACGCGGACATGATCCTCAAGGTCAAGGAACCGATCGCCATCGAGTACGACCGGATGCGGCCGGGACAGATCCTGTTCACCTACCTGCACCTGGCCGCCAGCCGGGACTGCACCGAGGCCCTGCTCGACCGGAAGGTCACCGCGATCGCCTACGAGACCGTGCAGCTGCCCAGCGGGGCCCTGCCGCTGCTGGCCCCGATGAGCGAGGTGGCTGGCCGGCTGGCGCCCCAGGTCGGCGCGTACCACCTGATGGCCCAGGGCGGTGGCCGGGGCACCCTGATGGGCGGAGTCTCCGGCGTGTACGCGGCCAAGGTCGTGGTGATCGGCGCGGGTGTCTCGGGGATGAACGCGGCGGCCATCGCCCTGGGCATGCAGGCCGAGGTGCTGCTGCTGGACCGCAACATCGACAAGCTGCGCGAGGCCGACCGGATCTACCAGGGCCACCTGCAGACCATCGCGTCCAACGCGTTCGAGGTGGAGCGGGCCGTGCTGGACGCCGACCTGGTGATCGGTGCGGTGCTGGTCCCGGGGGCCAAGGCCCCCACGGTGGTCAGCAACGAGCTGGTCAGCCGGATGCGGTCGGGCAGCGTGCTGGTCGACATCGCCATCGACCAGGGCGGCTGCTTCGAGGACAGCCGGCCGACCACCCACGCCGAGCCGACCTTTCGGGTCCACGACTCGGTCTTCTACTGCGTGGCCAACATGCCCGGCGCGGTGCCGAACACCTCGACGTACGCGCTGACCAACGTCACGCTGCCGTACGCAGTGAGCCTGGCCGACCTCGGGTGGCAGGAGGCGCTGCGGGCCGACCCGGCCCTCGCCCTCGGGCTGAACACCCACGACGGCGTGGTCACCAACGAGCCGGTCGCGCAGGCCCACGGACTGGAGCACCGCCCGCTGGCCGAGGTGCTCGGCTAGGGCGTGCCATCTCCCTCAGCCGGCCAGCCACGCCCTGCGGGGGGTTCCAGGGGGGTCGTCCCCCCTGGCGATCAAGGATGACGACCGGTCTCCCGGGTCTGGTCGAGGCGTACTGCGACCACCTGGCCGTCGAGCGTGGCGTCTCCGGCCACACGGTGGCCGCCTACCGGCGTGACCTGCACCGCTACGTCGAGCACCTGACCGCGGCCGGGCTAACCGACCCGGCCGCCGTCACCTCGGCGATGATCAGCGACTACGCCATGGGGCTGCGCGAGGGCGTCCGCGACCCGGAGGGCGCCGGATGGATCCGTCGACCGCTCGGCCCGGCCAGTGTGGCGCGGGCCGTGGTGGCGGTCCGCAGCCTGCACCGGTTCGCCCAGGCCGAAGGACTCGTCGACGACGACCCGGCCGCCGCGGTGCAGCCCCCCAAGCCGCCGCGCCGCCTGCCCAAGGCCCTCGGGCTGGACCAGGTGCAGGCCATGCTCGATGTCCCTGCCACCGACACGGTGCTCGGTCTGCGGGACCGGGCTCTGCTCGAGCTGCTGTACGGCACCGGCGTGCGGATCTCGGAAGCGGTCGCGCTGGACGTGGACGAGGTGAGCCGGCTCGTCGAGCTCGACCGCGACGCGCCGACGCCGGGCCTGCGGGTGCTGGGCAAGGGCCGCAAGGAGCGGATCGTGCCGCTCGGCTCCTACGCCCGGGCCGCCCTGGATGCGTACCTGGTCCGCGCCCGGCCCGAGCTGGCCCGCCAGGGTTCCGGAAACCCCGCGCTGTTCCTCAACGCGCGGGGCGGCCGGCTGTCCCGGCAGAGCGCCTGGACGATCCTGCGGGCCGTCGCCGAACGCGCGGGGATCACCGTCGACGTGTCGCCCCACACTCTGCGGCACTGCTTCGCCACCCACCTGCTGGACGGTGGGGCCGACGTCCGGGTGGTCCAGGAGCTGCTGGGGCACGCCTCGGTGACGACCACGCAGATCTACACATTGGTGACTGTCGACCACTTGCGCGAGGTATACCTCACTTCTCACCCTCGCGCGTATTAGGCTTCGGCGGAGCAGCAGCGCAGTACCGTGGTGCAGGAGGAGGAAGGCGTGGCGAAGTCCCGGCCGGTCGACCTCTTGGAACCGCCGCTGACCGTCGGTGAGGACGGAACGGAGATCGGTCCGACCGGGCGGCCGTGGCCGGACATCCCGGAGCCGCCGCCGCTGACCAGTCACGGCCCGGCCCTGGTGATCGCCATGTGCAACCAGAAGGGCGGGGTGGGCAAGACCACCACGACCATCAACCTGGGGGCAGCGCTGGCCGAGCTGGGCCGGCGGGTGCTGCTGGTGGACTTCGACCCCCAGGGCTCGTTGTCGGTGGGCCTGGGGGTCAACCCGCACACCTTGGAGCACAGCATCTACAACCTGCTGCTGAGCCGCGACACCCCGATCGACGAGGTGATCGACCGCACGGGGGTGCCCAACCTCGACATCCTGCCCAGCAACATCGACCTCTCCGCGGCCGAGGTGCAGCTGGTCTCCGAGGTGGCTCGCGAGCAGACCCTGCTGCGGGTGCTGGAGAACGTCAAGTCCCGCTACGACGTGATCCTGATCGACTGCGCCCCCTCACTGGGCCTGCTGACCATCAACGCGCTCACCGCAGCCGACAAGGTGATCATGCCGCTGGAAACTGAGTTCTTCGCCTTACGCGGAATTGCGCTGTTGACCGATACCATCACCAAGGTGACCGACCGGCTGAACCCGCGGCTGGAGATTCTCGGCATCTTGGGGACCATGTACGACCCGCGGACGCTTCACAGCCGCGAAGTCCTGGAACGGGTGGTCCAGGCATTCGGCGATCGGGTGTTTCACACCGTCATCCGGCGGACCGTGAAGTTTCCCGAGACCACGGTGGCGGGGGAACCGATCACCACTTACGCCACGACATCACCGGGGGCAACGGCGTACCGCACACTGGCGCGCGAGGTGCTGGCCCGATGCCAAGACGAGTAAGTCTTCCTGGTGCTTCTGAGCTGTTTCGCGACACCAAAGTCGCGGAGCCGGTCATCAACGAGCCCATCCCGATTCGGCGTCCGGCGCCGCGCGGGACGGGCCGGGTGCGCCACGAGGAGAAGATCACCGTGTACGTGAGCCAGGAGGAGCTCCTGGCCCTCGAGCAGGCCCGGCTGACGCTTCGGGCCAAGCACGGCATGGCCGTGGACCGGGGCCGGATCGTCCGGGAGGCCATTGCCGCCGCCCTGGCCGACCTGGAGACGAACGGCGGGGAGTCTGACGTGGTGCGCCGGCTCTCGTCCACGTGACGGCGGTGTCCGCAAGGCCGCGTGCCGTGGCCCCGGACGAACCGCTCAGTGAAGGCCGGCCGGGGACCTTCTCGGTCGCGCTCGACAACTTCACCGGACCGTTCGACCTGCTGCTGCAACTGATCTCCCGGCACAAGCTGGACATCACCGAGGTGGCACTGTCCCGGGTCACCGACGAGTTCATCGCCCACATCAAGACCCTCCGACCCGCGGGGCTCGGGGGGCCCGGGAGTGAGCACAGCCCGGAGTGGGACCTGGACCAGACCAGCCAGTTCGTCGTCGTGGCCGCGACGCTGCTGGACCTCAAGGCCGCCCGGCTGCTGCCCACCGGAGACGTCGAGGACGCCGAGGACCTGGCGCTGCTCGAGGCCCGGGACCTGCTCTTCGCCCGGCTGCTGCAGTACCGGGCGTTCAAGCAGGTGGCCGGCTGGCTCGCCACCACCCTGGCCGAACAGGGACGGCGGCTGCCCCGCGACGTCGGGGTGGAGGCGCGCTTCGCCCGGCTGCTGCCAGAGGTGACCATCCCGATCGGGCTCGACCGGTTCGCCGCGCTGGCCGCCCGGGCACTGGCCCCGAAGCAGGCCGACGTGGTCTCCCTGGCGCACCTGCACACCCCGGTGGTCAGCGTGCGGGACCAGGCGGTGGTCATCACCGACCGGCTGCGCCGCGCCCGGGCGCTCACCTTCCGCGCCCTGACCGGCGACTCGCCGAACCTGGTCACCACGGTGGCCCGCTTCCTCGCCCTGCTCGAGCTGTTCCGCGAGGGGGCGGTGGCCTTCGAGCAGCTGACCGCCCTGGGCGAGCTGACCGTCCGCTGGACCGGGAGCGAGGACGGCGAGCTGGACATCTCCGACGAGTTCGACGCCCCCGCTACGCCGCCCGCCGCCGAGGAGGAGCGCCGATGAACCCCGAGCTGTCCGATCCGCAGCGCGCTCTTGCCCTCTCCGACGCTCACAGGTCGGGAGGTGAGGGGCTGGGTGGGGCCCTGGAGGCGCTGCTGCTGCTGGCCGCCGAGCCGATGGGTGTGACCGAGCTGGCGCAGGCCGTTGCGGTGCCGGAGGCGGAGGTGGCCGAGGCGCTGGTCGAGCTGGCCGCCTTCTATGACGAGACCGGGCGCGGCTTCGAGCTGCGCGAGGTGGGCGGCGGCTGGCGGTACTACACCCGGGAGGAGTACGCCGACCTGGTCGCCGCGTACGTGCTGGAGGGTCAGCAGTCGAAGCTCTCGGCCGCGGCCCTGGAGACCCTGGCGGTGATCGCATACCGCCAGCCGATCGCCCGCGGCCGGGTCTCGGCGATCCGCGGGGTCAACGTGGACGGGGTGATCCGGACCCTGCTGGCCCGCGGGCTGATCGAGGAGGCCGGCCACGACCCGGAGTCCGGGGCGGTGGTGTTCGCCACCACCAGCTACTTCCTGGAGCGGATGGGACTGCGCTCGCTGGACGAGCTGCCGCCGCTGGCGCCGCACCTGCCGGAGGTGGAGGAGCTGGAGGCCGAGCTCGGCCAGCTCGCCGAGGCGCAGGCCGCGGGTCCGGAGCCGTCGATGAGCCGCGACCCGTCTATGAGCCCTGAGTCTGTCGAAGGGCGGTCCTCGACCGGTTCCGACCGCATCGGACCCGAGGCTGAGCCGGCAGCACGCGAGCCGGGGCCCGGCTGAGGCGTTGGGCACACTGGACCGGTGACCGACTCCGACGCCGCGCGCACTGAGCCCGAAGGGCAGCGGCTGCAGAAGGTGCTGGCCGCCGCCGGCCTGGCCTCGCGGCGGGCGTGCGAGGTGATGATCAGCGAGGGCCGGGTCGAGGTGAACGGCGAGGTGGTCATCGAGCAGGGCCGCCGGGTGGACCCGGACACCGACGTGATCCGGGTGGACGGCGCCCGGATCCCGCCGCCGCGCCGGCACCTCTACCTGGTGCTGAACAAGCCCCGCGGGGTGGTGTCGACCCTCGACGACCCGCAGGGCCGGCGTACGGTCAACGACCTGCTGGCCGGGCTGCGGTCGGGCAAGCAGTCGCGGTTGTTCCACGTCGGTCGGCTGGACACCGACACCGAGGGTCTGTTGCTGCTGACTAACGACGGCGACTTCGCCCAGCGGTTGACCCATCCGTCCTTCGCGGTGCCCAAGACCTACCTGGCCGAGGTCACCGGTGTGGTCACGCCGCCGGTGCTCAAGCAGCTGCGGCAGGGGATCACCCTCGACGACGGGCCGGTCCGCCCCGATTCGGTGAAGGTCGTGACGACCGGGGGCGACCGCACGCTGATCAAGATCACGTTGCACGAGGGCCGCAACCACATAGTGCGCCGTACCATGGAGGCGGTCGGCCATCCGGTCCGGCGGCTGTCCCGGACCGGGATCGGGCCGGTGCGGCTCGGAACTCTCCGCAGCGGGGAGGTCCGGGAGCTGACCCGGGACGAGCTCGGCGGACTGCTCGACCTCACCGGCGGCTGACCCCCGTCGGGCGCGAGGAAGACGAGGGGAGGGTCGTGGACCGTCGCATCTATGGTCTGGAGAC
>DATHBQ010000048.1:0-20960 GCA_035296105.1 Propionibacteriaceae bacterium
GGATGGTCCGGCTGCGCTGCAGGAACACACTCGTCGGGAACTCGCAGGTCGAGGGGTTCCGGAGCATGTAGTTCGTCGTGCCGAACGTCAGGTAGGTGACTGGGGTGTCGGCGCCGATCCGCTGCCGCATCACCTCGGCCCAGGCCAGCTGCCCGGTCGTGGCCGCGCGGATCGCCTGCTGGGTGTTCTTGCGGGTGGACAGGGTCACCGACTCGGCGGCCGTAGGAGCCGACGAGGGTAGCCAGGTAGCGACGACGAGCAGCGCAGCGAGCAGGGCCACAACCGGACGCGGACCAGCCGTGCGGGCCAGGAACCGCCGGCCGACATGCCAACCGATCGACAGGACGGCCATCCCGCCCGCCGTCGCGGCGACGGTGGTGAACAGCTGCGTCTGGTGGGCCACCCGCCAGTCTGCGCTGCGGGTGAGCACGTAGTAGGTGCAGCCAGCGGCCGCCAGGACGGGCAGGGCGAACAGCGGAGCGGCCCGCCGGAGGGCTCCGTAGAGACAGACGGCGCCGACCACGGGCAGGGCGGTGGCGTGGTACAGGAAGTACTGGTTCTGGAGGGCAACCGGCAGCCAGGCCAGCAGCGCGGCGACGACCCCGGCCAGCAGCACGTTGCGCGGCAGGCCGACGAGTGCGGCCGGCAACAGGGTCACGGCGGGCCAGATGAGGGCGACGTTGCCCAGGTACGTCATGGCCTCGGCGTGGACCTCCGGGCGGCCGCGCTCGGGCACCAGGGCAGCGGTGTCGATCATCCACTGGTACTCCCAGGGTGCCGCCACGGCGACAATGACCAGGTAGCCGAACCCGCCGACGACCGCTCCCAGCGTGGCGATCAGGCAGCGCCGCCGGTCGCTCAGCAACAGGGTGAGCAGCCCGACGATCGCGATCGGCAGGGTCACCACTTTGGTTGCGGCCGCGGCCGTCAGGAGGAGCCCGCCGAGGACGCCGCTCAGCACACCCCAGGGCGGACGGCTGGGCAGCATGAGGGCCAGCCCGACTCCAGCGACGGTGAGCACGACGGCCAGCCACTCCGGCTCCAGCACCGTGGACGGGCCGATCAGGACGAGCGCGGCGGTCACGGTCAGGCTCAGTGGTCCGCCGAGCTCCGGCCAGCGCCGGCGTAGTCCGAGCCAGAGCAGGAGTCCGGCCAGGAACGCCAGGACCAGCGACTCCAGCCGCATGACCCGCTCGAACTCGATCACCCCGTCGGTGAAGCGGTCGGCGACCCCGATCAGTCCTGAGGTGACCATCCGGTACATCAGGGGCCGATGGGTGAAGGTGCCGGCCGGCGATGCCGGTGAGGTCGTCTGGGCTCCGATCTCGTAGCGGACGTCGCCGTCGAGCGGCGCCGAGATCGTCACCAGACTCAGGGCGACGAGCCCGGCCGCGAAGACGATCGGCCCCCGCGTCGCTGCGGCGGTCGACACGGCCGTCACTGTAGTGACGGATGGGGCGGCAGGTGGAATCGACGCCGTCAGTGGCCGGGCGTCTGCGGGGACTCGTCGCGGGTGGCCTGCGGCTCGTCCGTCCGCAGGTCCGACTCGGACAGGATCGCTTCCGCCTGCTGCTCGGGGTTGTCGCTGCCTGCCGCGAGCTCCTCAGGCAGCAGGTGCGCGCGTTCGGCGATGCGGTCCGCGTCAGCAGGCTCGGTCACGGGCCGACCTTATCGCTCGGTGCTCGCCCCCCGCAGGCCCGGGCGAAGCCGGCGCGACCCGAGATGCAAGGCTTGAGCGGTGAACTTCACCTACCTCGGCCGCAGCGGTCTTTCCGTCTCCCGTCTCTGCCTCGGCACGATGAACTTCGGGCCTCAGACCTCGGAGGACGACTCGCACGCCATCATGGACGCCGCCCACGAGGCGGGAATCAACTTCTTCGACACCGCCAACCGCTATGGCAGCGAAGCCGGTGAGACGGAGACGATCATCGGCAACTGGTTCGCCAGCGGCGGCGGGCGGCGGGAGCGCACCGTGATCGCCACCAAGGTCTACGGCGCGATGGGTGACTGGCCCAACGACGGCAAGCTGTCGGCCCTCAGCATCCGCCGAGCGCTCGATGCCAGCCTGCGCCGGTTGCAGACCGACTACGTCGACCTCTACCAGTTCCACCACATCGATCGGGACACACCGTGGGACGAGATCTGGCAGGCGATCGAGGTGGCGGTGCAGGCGGGGAAGATCCTGTACGCCGGCAGCAGCAACTTCGCGGGCTGGCACATCGCGAACGCGCAGGCCGCCGCGGCCCGACGCAACCTGATGGGCCTGGTCAGCGAGCAGTCGCTCTACAACCTGCTGGTCCGCGACATCGAGCTCGAGGTCGTTCCGGCCGCCGAGCACTACGGCGTCGGCATCATTCCGTGGTCGCCGTTGCAGGGCGGCCTGCTCGGCGGGGTGATCAAGAAGGAGAACACCGGAGTCCGGCGGCTCGAGGGTCGGGCAGCCGAGAGCCTCGCCGAGCATCGGGACGCGATCCAGGCGTACGAGGACCTGGCCGAGGAGATCGGCGCCGAGCCCGGCACCTTGGGTCTCGCCTGGCTGCTCAACCGGCCGGCGGTCACCGCCCCGATCATCGGTCCGCGTACCCGAGAGCAGCTGGACACCGCACTGTCGGCCGTCGAGCTGGACCTGGCGCCCGAGCACCTCGGCCGTCTGGACCAGATCTTCCCGGGGCACAAGCCTGCGCCGGAGGACTACGCCTGGTAGCCCCGCCGGCGCGGTCATGCGTCGGTTAGGGCTTGAGTGCGAGCTCCGGCAGGCTGCGTTCGTTCACGACCCGCTCCGCGACGAGACGCAGCTTCTGGTTGAGGTGCGACGAGTAGCGCCTGAGCAGAGCAAAAGCCTGCTCGGCGGTGATCTGGTAGCGCTCCATCAAGATGCCCTGGGCCTGGCCCACGATCGCCCGGGAGTCACGGGCTCGGACCAGCTGCTCCCGTTCGACCGCAACCGTGATGGCGACTGACACCTGCTGAGCGAAGCTGAGCCCGGGGGCGAGGGACTCGCCGCGGAAGAACGATGGATGGCGCGAGTACAGCGTCAGCGCACCGAAGGGGGCGCTGTCTCCCAGGGTCAGTGACCAGGCCGACCGGAATCCCAGGTCGGCCGCCTTGGGACCCCAGAACCGCCACCGGCCGTCGAAGCGGAGCTCGGGAGAGACGACAGGACGCCGCCCAGCGATCGCCTCGAAGGCGGGACCTTGGTGGTACTGGACTTGCATCGCGTCCGCCCGCACCGCGTCCGACCCCGACTCCACGGCCGCGGCGAAGCCGCCGCCCTTGGTGGTGAGGACGACTCCGGCCCCGTCACAACCGAAGGTTCGCCGGGCGAGGTTGACCACGGTCTGCAGCGTCTCCGCCGGTCGCGTCGGGACGAACAGGACGGGCACGATGCCGACGAGGTCCACCGGAAAGGCCGGGACCCGGTTGACAACCTCGGAAGGAGCGGATTCGAGATCGGCTGTGATTGTCATGGGATCCCCTGACCTGACGGTGAGTGACTTTCGTACGGCGAGAGACTATCATCAAACTTATGCAGCGAGAAGTCCAATGCATAAGTTCGGCGGGAAGCTCCCAGCCGGACGACATCGGCCCGCCTTCATCCTCGGCGCCGCTGCAGGGTAGGCGATGAGCGGTGTCGGGCTGGGAGGGCGCGGTCGGTGAGGCGCAGGAGGAACTGAGCATCCAGCAGGCCTCTTCGGCGCTGAACGTGCCCGCTCCGACCATCCGCTCCTGGGAGCGCCGGTACGGAGTACCGGTCGCTGACCGGAGCAACGGCGGCCACCGCCGCTACACCCGAGGCCAGTTGGACCGGCTTCGGTTGATGCGCGACCTGATTGCCCAAGGTCGACGTCCAGTCGACGCGGCTGCGCTAGTCAGAGCCGGCCACGCGACCTCGTCCGGACCGCTGGTCGATGCGTTCCTCGACGGCGCTCGCAGCATGGATCCGGAGAGCATCACCCGAGCTCTGGAGGAGGCCCGCGCGGCCCTGGGACTCGATCGCACCGTCGACGAGGTGCTCCTGCCGGCTATGCGCGAGGTCGGCGAATGGTGGCACGCCGGTCAGATCGACGTCGCGCACGAACACCTGGCGACCAGCGCCACGAGAGCCTGGTTGTCCACCGTCGTGCCGGCGGGTCCGCGACGATCGAACCCGCCGATCATCCTGTGCTGCGGACCGCGCGACCACCACACCCTCGGCCTTGAAGCGATGGACGCTCTGCTTCGATACCGGCGCTGGGACTGCCGCCTGCTCGGCGCCCGCACTCCGGTCGAGTCCCTGGGTCAAGCCGTCCAGGAGACCAACGCGGCAGCCGTCGTGATGGCCTGTCACCTTCCCGCCGGACGAACTGCGGCTGTCGAGGCTCTCGTCTGGGCCGCTCTGCGCAGCACGCGCCTGTTCTACGGTGGCGGCGCTTTTGCCACCCGGCAGGCTCGGCGGGGCGTGCCGGGGCGCTACCTCGGCACCAACCTGGGTCGGGCCGCCGACCTGGTGACCGACACCATCACCGAGGGTCGGTAGTCCGCGGCAGGGACTTGGTGCCGCGGATGGAGAGACCTAGTCGCGCAACGGGTCCGAGCAGGCGGCCGAGACCTCGTCGACCAACTGAGCCGCATCGCGCAAGGCACCAGCCAGGCCGCGGCCGTCCGTGCCGAGGTGGCCGAGGACGCCGTGGGCCCGATTGGCGAACCCGGCCGGCGCAGGTGCGAGACGAGCGGCGGTGTCAACGGCTCCCTTCTCGTTGATCACCCAGCGTCCTGCTCTCGCGTGGATCGCGTACGCGCACAGGGTGACAACGCGGAAGAGACAGCCGGCCACGAACGTCGTGTCGGCCCGGCGGGCGGGCTTGGCCAGACCGCCCAGCAGGAACCGGGCCTCGGTGAGCCGGCCGATGACTGCCGTCCCCAAGGCGGTCGGGTACTCGGGGAGCTCGGCCTTGATCTGCTGCAGCTCGCCGGTGGGGTCGGCGAGGACGACTCCCAACGCGACCTCACCCGCGTAGGCGAAGTCCGGAACACCGAAGGGGTGGCCGACCTGGAAGTGGAACGTGAACTGGCCCGTGACGGCCTGCTCGGCCGAGCGGTGGACCCGGTCGAGGTCGCGGTAGATCCAGTCGACCGGCGTGGAGTCGATGGTCAGCCAACCGCCACCATCGACCCACGGACCCCAGCCGCCCGGCTCGGTCAGCTCCGGGCTCTGATCGCCGACGCCACGTAGCGATGCCAGCGAACGGGCCAGGCGGCGCAGCGCGTCGGTGTCCAGTGGCGGCCGGTAGTACAGACCCAGATCGAGGTCGGAGTCCGGATGCTCTTCGCCGCGCGCCCGGCTCCCGCCGAGCATCACGGCGACGATCCCGGGGACCCGGACGAGCTGGTCCGCCAGGACGTGGAGCTCGGAGTTGGAGAGCACGCCTCATCCTGGCTGATCGGCCGCAACCCATCCAGGCCGTATTTGAGAGATAGCACGCTCTACATGCTTTTCTCTCCTCGAGAAGACTCCCATTCGGGTCTTGCCGACACATGCGGCGCAGCGCCAGTATGTGGATATTCATCAAATCATCACGGTCGAGACCCGGGGATCAACAGCGAGTTCGCCGGTCCGACCTTCAGTCGCGACGGCCGCATCCTGTTCGTGAACATCTACGCCGGTTGGATCCTCGCGGTGACCGGCCCCTGGCAGTAGTGGTCTCCGGCCGGGGGTCAGCGGCTGACCTCTGGCTGGCGGCCGAGGATCCGGGCCAGGACGTCGGGCCGGTCGGTCATGATGCCGTCGACCCCGTAGCCCAGCAGGCGACGCATGTCGGCCTCGTCATCGATGGTCCAGACGTCGACCCGGAGGCCTTGGCGGTGGGCCGCCCGGACGAAGCTGCGCGTCACGATGGGGATGCCCTTGTAGTTCTCCGGCGGCTGCAGCGCCTGGAACGGCGGGTCGATCAGCCAGGTGAGGTGCAGCAGGCTGAGCAGCCAGTAGCCCAGCAGCTCGATCTTGGAGGACGCGGTGGCGACCTGGTGGTTCGAGACCTCGCGGAACCGTTGCATCGTGCTGCGGCTCTGGGACACGACCAGCGTCCGGGACTGGGCGCCGGCCGCCTCGATCGCGGCGGCGACCCGCTCCTCGATCCCGGGGTGGTCGCCCTTCTTGATCTCGATGTTGACGGGCCGGTCCGGGAACTCCGTGTAGATCTGGTCGAGCGTCGGTACGGTCACGCCCTTGCCGCGCCACGGAAAGGTGGAGCCGTTGTCCGAGGTGAAGTCGTAGCCCGCATCGAGCTGCTGGATCTCGGCGTAGGACAGCTCGTTGATCCGGCCCGTCCCGTTGGTGGTCCGGTCGACGGTCTCGTCGTGCATCACCACCAGCTCACCGTCCAGGGTGGAGTGCACGTCGCACTCGATCACCGCGTCGCCGTACTTGAGGCCCTCGCGGAAGCCGAGGACGGTGTCTTCGGGCACGACGGCGGCGCCGCCCCGATGGATGAACGCGATCGGCCAGTTCTGCGGGGTCGGTGGCTTGGCGGTCCGGTTCGCATTGCGGGCGCGAATCATGACCGCCGCCCCCGCGACTCCGGTGAGCATGCCGAGGATGAAGGTGCCCGCTCCGGCCCGGATGTTCCACACGTTGTCGGCGACGACCGGAAAGTCGCCCTGCTGCTTGATGATGGCATTGCTCACACCGACTCCTCCACGTCGTGGCCTCGTGCTTTCAGAGGCACCGTTCCGTCGGGTTGATACATCACCGGTCCGGCCCTCGAAGCCCTCGCCTGAGGCTCTCGGTCCTACGAGGAGGTGTCAAGGATCGACCGAGCGGTGTCGAGCCGACTGGGGATCGCCAATACTCTGCCAAGGTGTCTACTGAGGTCGAGGTCCGGCATACGACGGTGGGGGACATCGATCTCGCCTATCACACGCTGGGCGAGCCGAGCGATCCTCCGGTGCTGCTCGTCTCGGGCCTGAGCGGCCAGCTGGTCTCCTGGGACGAAGGCTTCTGCCGGGAGCTCGTCGATCGCGGCCTGTTCGTCATCCGCTTCGACAACCGAGACGTCGGGCTCTCCACCCACCTCGACACCAGCGCACAGCCCGAGGACGCGGCGGTGCCTGGTGCCGGCCTCGTCGCCCGCTACACCCTCGCGGACATGGCCGCCGACACCGCCGGCTTGATCAGGAACCTGGGCCTGGGTTCGGTGCACGTGGTCGGTGTCTCGCTCGGCGGCATGATCGCGCAGCTCCTGGCCCTCCGACACCGGCACCTGGTGCGCAGCCTGACCTCGATCATGTCCACCACGGGGAGCGGCCAGGTCGGCCAGCCGACCGAGGCCGCCCTCGCCCTGCTGCTCTCCGCTCCGCCGACCACCCGGGACGAAGTCCTGGATCGGGCTGTGCTCAGCAACCGGACAATGGGCTCGCCGGCCTACCCGGCGGATGCGAGCGAGATCCGCGAGCGAGCGGGTCGCGCTTACGACCGGGCCTATGACCCGTCGGGGGTGGCCCGCCAACTGGCGGCCGCACTCACTACGCCCGACCGAACCGACGACCTCCGCCGACTCGACGTGCCGGCGTTGGTCATCCATGGCGCTGCGGATCCCCTGATCACCGTGGACGGCGGGCGGGCCACCGCGAAGGCGATTCCGGGAGCGGAGCTGCTGGTGATCGACGGCATGGGCCACGAGCTGCCCAGGCCACTCTGGCCGACCATCGCTGAGCGCATCGCTGTCCTGGTCCGACGGGTCGAGCAGCGAGACCTCGGCGACTGATGCGCCCTACTTCACAAGCGGGCACTAGCCTCGCCGTCATGAGTCAGGACCTGCAGAACATGGACGGCTTCGCGCTTCGGCAGCGTGTCACGTTGATGGTGAACCGGTACGAGGTTCGGGCCGGCGGTAGGGAAGGGCCGCTTCTGGCCCTGGCCGAACAGAAGCGAATGTCGCTGCGGGAGCAGGTCACGTTCTTCGCCGATGAGCGCAAGGCTCAGCCGCTGTTCGGATTCCGTGCCCGGCAGGTGATGGACGTGGCCGCCACCTACGACATCACTGACGCTTACGGTCAGCCACTCGGGTGGTTCCGCAAGGACTTCGGGCGGTCGCTGCTGCGCTCCACCTGGGTGGTGGAGGTGCCTGGTCAGGAACTTTCCGGATCAGGGGTCGAGCGCAACCAAGTGGTTGCCGTGCTGCGTCGCTTCGTCGAGAACTTCAGCTGGCCTGTCCACTTCGACTTCACAACGGCCGAGGGCGCGGCGTTCCTGACCATTGAGCGCGGCTGGTCTCTACGGGACGCGTACGACTGCCGCCTCCCGGCCGACCCGTACGGCCGGCGCCTGGACTGGCGGGTTGGCGCCTGTCTGGCGGTCGCCTGCGACGCTCTGCTGTCGCGCTGACCGATGGTGCGGAGGTGATATGCCGCTGCGCTGGGATCGGCGCGTAACTCGTGCCGACCGGACTGCGCCAACCCGCAGCAGTCGGACTCGATCTACCGCTCGGCGATGCCAGGACGAGTAGCAGCGCAAGCCGCACGACACGGGGACCTGCCAGGTGCACCATGGAGTGCGGCAGAAGCCTCCGACGTCTGCCGCGACACCCCAGCGGCAGCCGGGTATCGATGACCGGGCGGCCGTCCTTGATCTGCTCCGCCACGCTCCGGCCTGGCACCTACAAGGCAGACAGGCAAATGGTGGGCGGCGGGGCCTGAACCCGCGACCGAGGCTATGGGAGCGATGGTCCGGGTCACAACGCGCCACCGCAGGCGGCAGGAGTCAGGCCCTCGACCACTGGAGGCCTCCTCAGCCCGCGGGGGCGACGCAAGCTCGTGTCACGACTGGTGTCACGGGCAACAAAGCAGTGGAGACCGCTTCGTCCCAAAGCAGTACGGCCGAGCGGCGTTAGCCCGCTTTGAGCGTGATCGGTCTACGGACGTCCGTCACTCTCGGCCTCAGTGCTGCCCGTAGTTACCCACTTTGATACCCATGCTGCCGGCAACTCGGACGGATGTCGTCGAGTGCGACACCTAGTTCATCCGCCCACTCCGACTCGTGCTGATCCCTGATCTCGGCGATGTATGCCTGGTTGCCGTAGCCCACAAGAATGATTCCCGCGGCGGGGATGTGTGCGTCAGGTTCGGGTGGCTCGTTGTCATTTCTCTCCGCTCGTGAGCGACAGTCGGCCGAAGAACCGCTGCAGGGCAAACATGGTGAAAGCGGGGACGAGAGCCAGGAGCACGGTGCCGGCGAAGTTCTGCCCATAGTCGGCGGCGCGCTCGCCGAAGGTGCCGGCCAACGCCACCGGAGCCAGTTGCTGTCTGCTGTCACTGATGATGAGCAGTGGCCACAGGTACGCGGTCCACTGGCCGAGGAAGATCAGCACGGCCGAGTTCGTCAGGGCGGGACCGCTGATCCGCATGTACAGCGAGAACAGGATCCGCGGCTCAGAGGCCCCGTCCAGCATCGCGGCCTCGCGGTAGGAGGCGGGAATGCCGAGAAAGTACTGGCGCAGATTGAACACGGCCAGTCCGTTGCCGATCCCGGGGAGGATGAGACCCGTCAGGGTGTTGTTCAGTCCCCAGCTCGTGAACTGCTGGGCCAAGGGGATGGCGATTGCCTCGAACGGCACCATGAAGCTGATGACGACGAGCGCGAAGATCAGGTTCCTGGCCCGGAAGCGGTACACGGCCAAGGTGTAGGCGGCCATCGCCGAGACGAGCAGACCGATCGCCACGGACGCAATACAGACGACCGCGGAGTTCAGCAAGGCCCGGGAGAACCCCGTGTCGAGCAGCAGACGTGAGTAGTTGTCCAGCGTGAGCTCGGAGGGGATCAGCAGCCGCCAGCTCAGCGGAGACATGGTGGAGAAGATCTCCTCCGTCGGCCGGAAGGAGCCGATCAGGATCCAGACGGCCGGCAGGATGAACACCATCGAGATGACGACCGCTACCGCCGTAAGGACGACCGTGGAGGCGGGTCGCGACTTCGCCCGCGGGGCTGGCTTGGAGGTCAGCGCCTCGTCGGTGGCGGCGATGGGCTGCGTCGTGGTCATCGCGGCTCCCGGTCCTCGCGGAGCAGCCGGAACTGGAGCAGGACGAAGACGAGCATGATCGCTGTCAGCAGCACCACCTGAGCGGCGCCGAGGTTGCGGCTGCCGTAGGCGAACGTCGTTCGATAGGCCTCGAACATCAACAGTGTGGTGCTGCTCTGCGGTCCGCCCTGAGTGAGCAGCTGGACCGGTACGAAGAGCACGAAGTTCGCGACTGTGTCCGCCACCAGGACGAACAGCAGGGGCCGCTGGAGCATCGGGATCGTGACGTACAGGAACGTCCGGATCGGCCCGGCACGGTCGATCTTCGCCGCGTCGTACAGCTCTTCGGGTATGGCCTGGAGACCAGACACCAAGAACACCATCCAGTACCCGATCCCGATCCAGGACGCGAGCACGATGATGCAGGCCAGCGCCTGGTTCGGTGAGGTGAAGAACGGCTGGGGGTTGCCGCCGAGCGCGCTGATCATGGCGTTGATCGGGCCCTCCGGGTTGAGGGCGGCCCCCCAGGCGATGCAGGACCCGACGATGGGGATGGTGACGGGGATGAACACAAGGGTCCGCCATACCCCGACCAGCGGAATCCGTTGCACCAGCAGCACCGCGATCAGCAGGGCGATCAGGACCTGCAGCGGATTGATGATCAGGTTGAAGACGATCGTCCGGACGATCGTCGCGTTGAAGTTCGGGTCAGCGAACAGGGACCTGTAGTTCTGCAACCCGGCGAAGGTGGCCGGGATGATCCCGCCCGGGAACGCTTTGTACAGGCTCGATGTGATCGCGCCAACCGTTGGCACGATGCGCAGCACCACCAGTGACGCGACAACCGGCGCGAGAAACACGGCGCCCCAGAAGGCCTCCACTCGGCGACCGGCCCGCCGTCTGCGCAACTGCGCGGACCGGCCCCGAGTGGCATGCGTGCTTGTCACTTGTACTTTTGCCAGGCCGTCGTGAGCTCGGTCGTTGCCTTGTCCAGGGTCGTCTTGGGGTCGGCTCCGTTGCGGATGTCGGCGAACGCCTGGTTCATGATCGTCTCGAACTCGATGTAGCCAATTGTGGAGACCCGGTTCGCCGCGGTGTTGGACGTCTCGTAGTCGATGATCTTGGCGGCGTTCTGACCCTCAGGCGAGGAGAAGACGTCTCGGGCGAAGTAGAGCTTCTTGCCCTCGTTGCTCGCCGCCAGCTCCGGAGCGGGCAGATACTTGATGTATCCGTTGTCGATCGCCATCCACTTGATGAAGATGGCGGCGGCCTCCTTCTGCTTGCTGAACGGGTTCATGGCCAGCGACCACGATCCGGTCGGTGTGACGGGCTCTCCGCCCTCGAAGACGGGCTGCGGCGCAACTCCCCAGTCGACCTTGGAGTCGGTCAGCTGCGGCAGCAACCACGGTCCTTGGACCATGTAGGCGGCACGTCCGGCGAGGAAGGCGGGGTCGGTTTCCTCGGACTTCACGCCCCTGGGTGCGACGCCGTTGGCGAACAGGTCGCGGTACCAGGTGAAGCCCTTCACCCAAGGTTCGGAGCTGATGTCGGGTGTGAGGTTGTCGTCGCCCGTCGCACCCGCCGAGCCGCCGAGCTGCATCGGCAGTGGCTGGAGCTGGTAGTACCGGTCGAACTGGCCGAACAAGAGGCCGTACTGGGCGCCCGCGTCCTTCGCCTTCTTGGCATCAGCAGTTAGCTGCTCCCACGTCATCCGCTGGTCGGTCGAGGCGGACGGGTTGGTGAGGCCAGCCTTCTTCAGCAGGGTCTTGTTGTAGTAGAGCAACTGGGTTGAGTTCGCGATCGGCAGCGCCCACAGCTTGTCCTGGAAGACACCGGCGTCGTAGGCGGTCGGGACGAAGTTCGGCTTGGAGCTCGAGAACGCGTTGGTGAGGTCCTCCGCCTCGCCGCGGACGGCGAGCGCCGAGATCCGCGGCTGATCGGCCCAGTACACGTCCGGGTTGCCGTCCTTGTTGGCGACCCGTGCGTCGATGGTGCTCGCGAGCGAGTCGAACGGAACGCTCTCGTAGTTGACCTTGATTGTCGGGTGCTCCTTCTGGAAGGCGTCGATGACCTCCTGCATCCGGTCAGCCTTCAGATTCAGGTGGCTGAGAACACTGATCGTGGCGGTCGGATCGGTACTCGGAACCGACCATCCGCTGGCCGACGACTCGGGAGTGTCACTCGGACCGGAGCACCCCGCCGCCAGTAGACCGGCAGTGCTGAGGGCCGCGACCGTGGTGAGAAACCGTCGCCGGGCGAAGCGGTGGGCTGAGGGTGACACGATGACGTTCCCTTCGTTGGGGTTGTGCGGGCTGGCGTGTGGATGGCTCCGGTCACAGACCGGTGATCAGATCGAGGAAGTGGTCGGTGAACGCGGTCGCGTCAACCGACACCGCCACTTGACAGTTGGCGGCAGGAGGCGAGTCGGACCGGAGCAGGTCGGTGATCATGACCCCCCGTGCCTGACCGTCGCCGGTCACGATCGAGACGTGCGCGTCGACGAACGTGACCAGCTCCGGATGGGTGACCGCGGCGACCGCGAGAGGGTCGTGCATCGCGCAGGAGTCACCCGCGTCGGGGTCGCCGGGGTGGACTCTGCGGCTGTGCTCGATCCAGGCCAGGGTCGCCTCGCTCGCGAAGGGTGCGAAGGCGGTGTCCGCGGACCGCATCCGCTCGGCGTGGGCACGCGTCAACCGAACCTTCAGCGTCACGTCGAGGCCCACCCACCGCAGGGGGGCGCCCGACCGCAGCACGGCCGCCGCCGCCTCCGGATCGACCCACACGTTGAACTCACCCGGCATTGTGCGGTCGGGCATCGTGCCGAAGAAGATGCCGCCCATGATCACGATCTCGGCGACGTTCGCGGCCAGCCGCGGCTCCAGGAGCATCGCGGCCGCCACGTTGGTCAGCGGTCCGATGGCCACGATCGTGATCTCACCGGGGTGGGCCATGACATGGCGGGCGATCTCCACCGCTGCATATCCCGCCGTCGCCGGAGGAGCGCCGGCGGCCAGCGCCAGCACTGAGTCGGCGGGTTTCCGGGTCACCTCCGGATGGGTGAACGAGGACGCTGCCCCCTTCACGATCGGGACGTCGGCGATATCGAGTCGCCGTACCAGCTCCCTGGTCAGGGTCGTGGCGCTCTCGACATCGGTGTTGCCGTTCACCGTGGTGATCAGATCGAGCTGGAGGTCCGGGTCGGCGTGAGCCAGCGCCAGCGCGAAGCCGTCATCGATGTCGGAGCCGGGTGCACCCATCGCCAGATCAGTGTCTAAGAGGATGCGTCGCACCAAGCTACCCCTTCAACTCGTGGTGATCGCGAGTTAACCGGAGTTGAATCCGGCGCACAAGTGGTGATCAGCGCCCGCCGGACGTCGAGATCAGCAAGTACCCGCGGAGCAGGGCGGCGGACTCGAGGTCGTCGAGTCGGGCGCGTGTCGATGGCGAAGCGGTCCCTGGTCAGATGCCGTTAGAGGTGCTTCGGCGCGGGCACCCCGACCCGAAGCGCGCCGGAGAGCAACTTATCGCGCCCGCCATGCAGTGGTGCAAGCACATCTCGCGTCATTGGTGTCACGCCCAAGATTGCATCGCAAGACACGGCATGGAAAGGCAGGTTGACGGGGTAGATGGTGGGGCGGGCGGGGCTTGAACCCGCGACCGAGGGATTATGAGTCCCCTGCTCTGACCGGCTGAGCTACCGCCCCTGCAGAGTTGTCAGACTCTCTGCACGGTATAGCACGCAAGGACTCTGACAAGTCTGTCGATAGGGTCGTGCCCGGCGAGAGGAGGACCGGTGGTGGAGCGCATCCCGGCGAAGTTCGAGGTGCTGGATGACCGGTTCGCCGGCACCGGCGGTGACCGGTGGATGGATCGGGTCTTCGACCAGGGTCGCTGGCTGGAGGGTCCGGCTTACCACCCGGCCGGCCGATTCGTGCTGTTCAGCGACATCCCCAACGACCGGATCCTGCGCTACGACGAAATCAGCCAGCGGGTCGACACGTTCCTCCACCCGGCCGGGTTCACCAACGGGCGTACCGTCGACCGGCAGGGTCGCTTCGTCACCTGCGAGCACGGCTGGCGCCGGGTCACCCGGGTCGAGCACGACGGCTCCACGAAGGTCCTGGCCGACGCTTACGAGGGCCGTCGGCTGAACAGCCCCAACGACGTGGTCGCCCACTCCGACGGCTCGGTCTGGTTCACCGATCCGACCTATGGCATCCAGACCGACTACGAGGGCCACCAGGGCGAGCCGGAGGTCGGGTCCAACAACGTCTACCGGGTCGACCCCGCCTCCGGCGAGATGACGGCGGTGATCACGGACTTCGACCAGCCCAACGGCCTCGCCTTCTCCCCGGACGAGCGCCAGCTCTTCGTCGTCGACAGCCAGCTGCACCACATCCGCGTCTTCGACGTGGACGGCGCGACAGTGACCGGTGGCGAGGTGTTCGCGGCGGACGACCAGGGCTACGACGGAATCCGGTTCGACCATCGCGGTCGGCTTTGGGGCGCGTCCCATGACGGCCTGCACTGCTACGAACCGGACGGCGCCCTGGTGGGCAAGCTGCTGGTCCCGGAGATCACCGCCAACCTGGCCTTCGGCGGCCCGCAGGGCAACCACCTCTACCTGACCGCGACGACCTCGCTCTACACGCTGCGGGTCAACTTCCGCGGAGCCGACTACCCCCACTGACCGGGTCACCCGACTGCGGCAGCGACCGGGGGTCCCCGACCCCGTCCAAGCCCCGGACGCTGCCGGGCTCCGTTGGTCGAGCGGCGCCACTCCGCCCCCCAACAGGCTCAGGGCGCAGCTCGGCCGCCCGGAGCCGGATCGCGACCACCATCGCCACCACCAGGAACGCGACCCCGAGGACCGCGGTCACCGAGGCGACGGCATGCTCGAACCACAGCCACTCGAGCTCGAGGTCGGCCCCGTTGGGCAGCCGGCGGGTGTCCTCGGTCAGCCCCCGTGGCGCCGCGGCGACCCAGCCGACGAACAGCCAGCCCAGCACCAGCATCGAGCGGGGGAGCGGCATGGTCCCGTGTCGCCCGGCAAGGGCCAGGCTCACACCGAGCGGCACCACCCACACGAAGTGGTGCATCCACGACACCGGAGAGGCGAGGAGCCCGGCCACGCCACACAGGTTCACCGCCAGCCCGATCTGACCCAGCCGGTGCCACTGCACGGCCGCCCACACTCCGAGCAGCCCGACGACGGCCGACGCGGCCAGCCCGAGGAGGGCCACCCCGGTGCCCAGCCCGAGGATGCGCACGATGTCGGCCATCACCGACTGGTTCGTGTAGTAGATGATGCTGCCGCCGAGGCCGGTGTCGCCCTGCGCCAGCCGGCCCCAGAAGTCCAGCGACGCCCGCGGCACGATCGCCGCGCTGAGCAGAGTGACCAGCACCGCCGAACCGGTCGCGACCAGGAAGGGCCGACGCCGCCCGGCCAGCAGCAGGTAGAGCAGGAAAATCGCCGGGGTCAGCTTGATCGCCGCCGCCAGCCCGGTGAGCACGCCCTCGGGCAGCAGGCGGCGCGGCAGCACCCGCGGCCCGGGCACCAGGTCCAGCGCAACCAGGGCGACCAGGAAGATGCCGAGCTGGCCGAAGCCCAGGGTCTGCACCACCGGCTGGACGAAGAAGACGGTTGCCGTGGCCACCAGGCTCAGCACCCACCCCGTCAACCCGAACCGGTACAGCACCGCCACCAGCGTGAGCGCCCCGGCCGCCGTCCAGGCCACCTGCACCAGGGTCGCTGGCAGCACGGCAAGGGGCACGGCCAGCACGGCGGCGAACGGGGGATAGAGGAAGGGCAGTCGCCCGGGCAGGTTGTAGAAGTCGCCGCCCGCGAGCAGCACCTTTCCGGCCAACCGGTACACGTCCAGGTCGACCATGATCGGCCGCCAGGGGATCGAGGTGCCGCCCAGGAAGGTGGTCGCGCCGACGTAGAGCGCCACCAGGACGGGCAGGAGCGACGCCGCCGCGAACTGCAGGAGCCGGGTCGTCGCCCGCATCAGGCGGGGACCGGGCTGAGCCAGCCCAGGATTGTCCGCCCGACGCCGGACTCGTCGTTGCCCGGCACCACCGGGAAGTCGAGCGCTCGTACCGCGGGATGGGCGTTGGCCACGACGTACGGCATACCCACCCAGCTCAGCATGTCGACATCATTCGGCATGTCCCCGAACGCGGCAACCTGGCTCGCCTCGACGCCCAGCCGCTCGCAGTAGCGCTGCAGCATGCTCGCCTTGGTCACCCCGGCTGCGCTGATCTCCACCAGCCCGAAGTCTCGGGTCTGCGAATGGGTCGCCGTGAGCGTGTCGCCCACCTCGGCGCGGACCGTGTCCAGCAGGTCGTCCGGCATCACACTGTGGCTTTGTACCAGCATCTTGACAAAATCCTCGGCGACGGCAACCTCCTCGGCGGGGCCGCGATACAGCGCCGGGTTGGTCCCGTCGTCGGCGGGCCAGGTCCGGTACGCGGGCTCGTAGCCGAACCGCGTCCCCGACTCGAAGGCGAAGCTGGCATCCGGGACCACCGTGCGGATCCGGCGCACGGCGGCCAGGGCCGTCTCCGCGTCGATGCATATCCGGTCGACCAGCTCACCGGCGCCCAGGTCGTACAGCGCCGCCCCGTTGCTGGCGATCACCGTCGGATGGGCCCCGGGCAGGTCTCGGATCACGTCCAGCCAGCGCACCGGTCGCCCGGTCGCGAAGAGCACCGGGATGCCGGCTGACTGAGCCGCGGCCACCGCCGCGGCGTTCTGCTCGCTGACCGAGCCGTCGGGGGAGAGGAAGGTGCCGTCGAGGTCGGTCGCGATCAGCCTCGGCACGGTGCGGCGCCCTTCGACAGGCTCAGGGCACATGATCTACAGCCGGGAGCCGGGCGTGGACGGCGGGGCCGCGGATGCGGTGCCCGTCTCCGTGGGCTGACTGCCACCGGACTCGGTACCCGACGGCGACGGCGACCCGGAGCCGGACTCGGTGCCGGACGGGGACGGCGAGCCGGAGCCGGACTGCGACCCCGAAGGTGAGGGCGAGCCCGACTGCGGCGAGGGGGAGCCGGACTGCGGTGAGGGAGAGCCGGACTGCGGCGGCGGGGACCCGGACTGGGGCGAGCTCGACTGCGGCGGCGGGCTGCCCGAGCCGCCGGTGGGCGGCGGTGGCGACTGCGGCGGCTGGTTGCGGAAGATCAGGATCGCGATCAGCACGGCCAGTGCGGCCAGCAGCAGCATCAGCAGCCAGGACACCAGGATGGTCCGCCAACCGGCCCGGTCGAAGCGGCCCGGCCAGGGCAGCGGCCACAGCCGGGCCAGCCCGGGACGGACCCGCTGCACCCAGTACTGCTGGTACTCCGGACCGGACGGCGTGCCCTGCGGCGGCAGCGTCGCGAGCTGCACCGAGTCGAGGATGCGCGCTGCCTCGTTCGCCGCCGCGGGGGAGCCGTCGTACGCCAGCGCGGCCCATGGCGCGGTCGGCCGCTGGTCCGGGGCGTCCGGGTCGTTCTCGTCGCTGCGGAACTTCCGCGCCAACCGACCGGTGTCCTGGCCCTGACCGCCGCGGACCAACACGGTGTCGATGTGCAGCGAGTTGATCTCGCCGGCGAACCGGGCCCGGGCAGCGGCGTCCGCGGCCGCGCCCTCGGACAGCAGGAGCAGCATCACCGGCGTGTTCTGCTCGTCGTGCGCGGTGAAGGCGACGCCGGCCGGCGTCGCGCTCAGCCGGGCGTCCAGCCAGTAGCCGCCCACGCGCGGCGGGTCGTCGGGCAGCAGCGGACTGACGGGCACGTACGGCGGCAGGTCCCAACCGCCGGGACCGCCACCGGGTGTCCAGGGCTGGTCGGCGGGGCCGCCGGGCGGCTCAGGCGTCGACATCAGCCTCCATCTTCCGGCCCCCGACCAAAAGGGGCTGACCGGCCGCACGGTGCGGGGCACCGGAAGTCTAGTCAGGTCCGGTGCCGCTCCCGGACCTCCCAAGCAACCTGTGGAAGCCCTTGTGACAGCAAATACGCTGGGCCCCTGAGTCTGCGAGAATGTGCGACGTTGCCAGACCAGGCGTTTGGTGCGCCCGGGTGACGGGCAGATTCCCGACGGGGCACGAGCGATCAGGAGAGTTGTGAGCAGTCCGGCATACGGTGCCTCCACCAGCGAGGCGGCCCCCGCGCCGGCGGGCCAGCTGGGCAACCAGCAGGCTGCCCAGCTGCTCGGGGAGGCGATCGCCCAGGTCCAGCGGGTGATCGTGGGCCAGGAGCACATGGTCGAGCAGCTGATGGTTGGTCTGCTGGCCAAGGGCCACATCCTGCTCGAGGGCGTCCCGGGCGTGGCCAAGACGCTGGCCGTGCGCAGCTTCGCCACCGTGGTCGGCGGCGAGTTCGCCCGGATCCAGTTCACTCCCGACCTGGTCCCGTCCGACATCGTCGGCACCCGGATCTACAAGGCCAGCCAGGAGAGCTTCGACGTCGAGCTCGGCCCGATCTTCGTCAACTTCGTCCTCGCCGACGAGATCAACCGGGCGCCGGCCAAGGTCCAGGCCGCGATGCTCGAGCTGATGGCGGAGAAGCAGGTGTCCATCGGCGGCACCACCTATCCGGTACCCCAGCCGTTCATCGTCATCGCCACCCAGAACCCCGTCGAGTCCGAGGGCGTCTACCCGCTGCCCGAGGCGCAGCGCGACCGCTTCCTGCTCAAGGTGGACGTGCCCTACCCGGCCGGCAACGAGGAGTTCGAGATCCTCCGCCGGATGAGCGTCGATCCGCCGCAGGCCAGCCCGGTGCTCAACCCGCAGATGATCCTCCGGCTGCAGCAGCAGGCGCAGGACGTCTTCGTGCACAACCTGGTGGCCGAGTACATCGTCCGCCTGGTCCTGGCCACCCGTACGCCGGCCGAGTTCAGCCTGCCCGACCTCACCTCGGTGATCCAGATCGGCTGCAGCCCCCGGGCCACCCTGGGCCTGGTCGCTGCCTCCCGGGCGCTGGCCCTGATCCACGGCCGCGACTACGTGCTGCCCACCGACGTCCAGGCCGTCGCCCGCGACGTGATGTCCCACCGCATCGTGCTCGGCTTCGACGCCGTGGCTGACAACATCGCCCCGGCCCAGGTGGTCGAGCGGATCCTGGCCATGGTCCCGCCGCCGACCCCGGTCTGGAACGGCCAGAGCGCCGCGCCGTACTCCAACCACCAGCCGCAGCACCAGCCGTCGGCGTCGCCCCTGGCCTACCCGCCCCCCTCGGGTCCGCCGAACCAACCCGACTTCCACTAGGCCCGCCATGTCGTACCCGTCCGGCCCGGCCTTCCCGCCGCCGGCTGGTCCGCCGGTCAACCAGCCGCCGCCCGGCGGACCGCCCGTGCAGTTCGCGCGGCCCGAGTCGTACGGGGCGGTCGCCTCGGTGGTCGGCGCGCCGACCCAGGTCACCATCCCACTGAACAAGCTGGCGCCGGAGGCGGCGCTGCGCCGGCTCGAGCTGGTCATCGTGCGACGCCTGGAGGGGTTCCTGCACGGCGACCACATGGGCCTGCTCCCCGGGCCGGGCTCGGAGACGGCCGACGCGCGGGTCTACGTTCCGGGTGAGGACGACGTACGCCGGATCGACTGGGCGGTCACCGCGCGGACGACCGCTCCACACGTCCGCGACACCATCTCCGACCGCGAGCTCGAGGTCTGGGCGCTGATGGACGTAACGCCGTCGATGAACTGGGGCACCGCCGGGGTGACCAAGCGCGACCTGGGCATCGCCGCGATCGCCACCATCGGCTTCCTGAGCCAGAAGATGGGCGACCGGTTCGGCGGCTTCATCATGCGTCCGGACAGCCTGCGCCGGCTGCCGGCCCTGTCCGGCCGCAGCGCACTCTACGGCCTGCTGCGCAAGATGCTGACCGAGCCGTTCGTGCCCGACCACGCGACCGGTCCCATGCGGCTGGCCAACGGGATCGAGCAGCTGTCCCGGATGCAGCGCCGCCGAGGCCTACGCGTGGTGGTCTCGGACTTCCTCACCCCCGGCGACCACGAGCTGGACCCCAACGTGGAGCCGGACTGGGAGCGTTCGATGCGCCGGCTGGCGGTGCGGAACCAGGTGCTGGCCATCGAGGTGGTCGACCGGCGCGAGATCGAGTTCCCCGACGTCGGCGACATGCTGATCCGCGATCCGGAGACCGACTTCGAGCGCTACGTCAACACCGCCGACCCGGATGCCCGCGCCCGGATGGACGCCGCCAGCGCCGCCCAGCGGGAACGAATCCGGATCGCGCTTCGTCGTGCTGGTGTCGGACATATTCAACTGCGCACGGATCGGGACTGGGTCCAAGACATCGCTCGGTTCGTGCTGGCCTACCGCCGGGTGGCGAGCATGCTGCACGCCCCGCCGCAGGGAGTCGCCAAATGATCTCGCTGGCGATGCTCACGCCGCAGCTGGCGTTCATCGCGCCGGAGCGGCTGCTGATCCTGATCGTCATCCCGCTCCTGGTCGCGGCCTACATCTTCGCCTCCCGGCGGAAGAACCGGCGCGGGATGCGGTTCACCAACACGTCCATGCTGGACGTCGTCGTGCCCAAGCAGTCGCAGTGGCGCCGGCACCTGGCGGTGGCCCTGTCGCTGCTCAGCCTGATCACCCTTACCGCGGCGTTCGCCCGGCCGAAGACCGTGGTCGACGTGCCGCGGGAGCGGGCCACGGTCGTGCTGGTCATCGACGCCTCGCTGTCCATGCAGGCCACCGACGTACAGCCGACCCGGCTGGACGCGGCGAAGGAGGCGGCGGTCGACTTCGTCAACCAGCTGCCGGAGAAGTACAACGTCGCGGTGGTGTCCATGGCCGGCTCGGCCGCCGTCCTGGTGCCCCCGACCACCGCCCACAACACCGTGGAGAACGCGATCCGCAGCATCCGGCTACAGGACTCGACGGGGATCGGCGAGGGGATCGCCGCCGCCCTCTCGGCGCTGCGCCAGGCGCCCAAGGACCCGGACGACCCGGACGCCGTCGCCC
>DATHBQ010000049.1:0-4592 GCA_035296105.1 Propionibacteriaceae bacterium
TCATCATCCAGGTCCTGCTCGCCGCCGTCGGTGTGACGCTCGCTGCCGGGATGTGGTCGCGCCGGGCCGCCCGGACCGGGTCCCGCCCGTCGTAGCATCGGTAGCAGGCACGACGGTCCGGCCCGGACCGTCGGCCGGAGCACCGACCGAAGGAGGGCCCGATGGGTACCGACGACAAGATCGCGAACAAGACCGAGGAGCTGACCGGCCAGGCCAAGGAGGCGGTCGGAGACGCTACCGACGACCGTGACCTCCAGGCCGAGGGTCAGGCTGACCAGACCAAGGGCAACCTGAAGCAGGCCGGCGAGAAGATCAAGGACGCCTTCAAGGGCTGACGTCCTCGACAAGGTGGTCACAGACGCTGGGATCTCCCGGCCTCTGTGACCGCCTTTGTTGTTGTTGGGCTCTGGAGGCGGTCGCGAAAGCAAGGCCAGAACGTGATCCCCCGCCGACACGGCCTCGTTCTGGCTTAAGCCGTTCGGCTTCCGCCGACCGCAACCGCGCCCTTGACCTGGCGCAGTGACGGTCAGGCCGCCGCCGGCCTTCGAAGAGACGCCCTACTCGAGCGGGATCGGTGCGTCCAGGGCGGCGAGCTTCTCCGGGTTGGCCAGCACGTGCAGGGTCTGGATCTGCCGCTCGCTGACCCGGAAGGCGAGCGCGGTGATCGCGCGTCCGTGCAGTCGGGCGACGAGTCCGAGCTGGCCGTTGAACACCTCGAGGCCGACGGTCGTCCCGGGCACCACCTTGGTCGTCACCCCGATCAGGAAGCGGCCCACCTTGTCCTCGCCGATGATAGGCCGCACGGGGGCCTTGCCCACGCCGCCGGCATCGCTGACCATGACGACGTCAGGGGCGAGGACAGTCAGCAGGGCGTCGAGGTCCGCGTTCTGACAGGCGGCCAGGAAGCGCTCGACGACCTCGTTGTGGGTGGCGTGGTCGGCTCGGTACCGGGTCCCGCCGGCGTCGACGTGCTGCCGGGCGCGATGGACGAGCTGGCGTACGGCGGCCGGGTCACGGCCGAGAATCTCGGCGACCACGTCGTACGGCTCGGCGAACACCTCGCGCAACACGAACGCCGCCCGTTCCAGCGGTGACAGCGTCTCCAGCACCACCAACAGGGCGAGCGACAGTGAGTCGGCCAGCTCGACCGCCGCCTCCGGTCCGGCGTCGGCGGCGACCGGCTCGGGCAGCCACGGGCCCGAGTAGACCTCACGGCGGGCCTTGAGCGCTCGCAACCGATCCAGGGACAGCCGGGTCACGACCGTGGTCAGGAAGGCTTCCGGGTTCTCGACCTTGGCCGTGTCGGTCGCCGACCAGCGCAGCCAGGCATCCTGCACGACGTCCTCCGCGTCGGCGACCGAGCCGAGGATCCGGTAGCTGACGCCCAGCAGGCGCCGCCGTTGCTCGGTGAAGGTCGCCGTAGGCGTGGTGGTCATCGCTCCTCCGCAGGGTCGAGCCCGAGGACGCCGGCGGCAACCTGGGCGGCGTAGCGCTCGTCGTACGCGCGTTGTCCGGCCAGCGCGATGGTGACCCCTTCCAGGGCGCCCACCAACGCCTGTGCGGTGACCCGGGCCGGTGGGCCGGCGGGAACCGAGCCCGCCCTGCGCCCCGCGGTGATCAGCCGGCCACATCGCTCGACCAGGTCCCCGTACGCCGCCTCGACCACCTGGCCCACCGGATGGTCCTGACCGCTGAACTCCACCCGCAACGCCATCGCCACCCGGGCCAGGTCGCGTCGGCAGAAGCGGGCGTGGCCACGGGCCAGGGCAAACAGCGCGGCAACCGGATCGGCTTCGGCGTCCACCAGCGGTGCGACCTCCTCGTCCCAGGTCTCCAGCACCCACCCGATGACGGCCAGCGACAGCTCCTGCTTGTCGGCGAACAGGTAGTAGAGCGCTCCCCGGGTGTACCCGGCGTCGCGGGCGACGTGCTCGAGCACCACGTTGCCGTAGCCGAAACGGGACAGGTGTCGAGCCGCGGACTCCAGGAGCGCGGCGCGGGTCTGGTCGCGGCGATCGGCCTGGGTGCGGCGCATCCCCTTGGTGATGCTCATGCCGGCACCTGCGCTGCGCCCGGCCTCGGGCTGAGCAACCAGCGCACGGTACGTCGGTGTGCGGGGCCGAGCCAGATCCAGACCAGCCGGGCGAGCCACGGCCGCCGGTAGGAGACCAGGGTGGTGAGGCTGCGGCGGGCCGGACCGGGATTCCG
The DNA here is from genome assembly GCA_035296105.1 of Propionibacteriaceae bacterium. GTDB lineage: Bacteria > Actinomycetota > Actinomycetes > Propionibacteriales > Propionibacteriaceae > Microlunatus. The sequence continues at coordinate 2,209 of DATHBQ010000049.1, forward strand.
CCCGAGAAGGTCGACGTGCAGCAGCGGCAGTTCCACGACGAGGTGTACCAGGGCGGGGCCGGAGGCTCGGACCTCCCAGCCGTCGAGGGGGTCGGACGGCGTCGTGCTGGTGAACCCCAGCCGAGCCGCGACCCAGTCGACCACTGGTGGGAGCTGGGACAACCGGGCGCCCAGCCAGGTCGCCGGCGGGCTGGCGTCCGGGGTCGGGAGGTCGACCGCGAAGGCGTCGGCGTAGTCGTAGCGCGTCTCGGCGGCGATCGGGTCCTGCACGGTCATTCGCTTCACCACAGGGGCGCCTCCCGATGCCATGTCCAGCAACTTACATACATTCATGCATGTACGTCAAGAATGGGAAACCGCTCTCCGGCATGAAGCCGCCCGGCCAGGTCCGTGAGGCCGGCCAACAGCCGCCGCTGCGGATAGGGCCCGTAGGAGATCCGAGCGACGCCCACCGCCTCCAGGTCGGCCGGCCGCGGCAGACCGGGCATGCCCAGCAGGCTGAGCCGACCGCGACCGAATCCGTCGACCAGGGTTGCGATCACGTCGGCCGACAGCCGGCCGGGGACGAAGACGCAGGCGGCGCCGGCCTCGAGGAACGCGCGGCCGCGGTCGAGGGTGTCGGACAGCACCACGTCGGGATGGCGGTCTCCGCCCAGCAGGTAGGTGTCGGTGCGGGCGTTGAGCACGAACGGGATGCCCAGCTCGGCGATCGCCGCCGTCGCTGCCTGTACCGCGGCGACGGCCTCAGCCCGCGGGCGCAGCCGGTCCTCGAGGTTGGCCCCGACCGCACCGGCGGCGAAGGCCCGCCGCACGGTGTCCGCCGGGTCGCCGTAGCCCGCCTCCAGGTCGGCGGTCAGCGGCAGGTCGACGGCGGCTGCGATCCGGGCGAGCTGGTCCAGCATCAGCTCCAGCGGGATCTGCTCGTGGTCGGGATAGCCGTACGCCGCCGCGACCGCCGCACTGGCCGTAGCCAGGGCCCGACAGCCGGGCGCCGCCGCCACCGCCTCGGCGCTGGCCACGTCCCACACGTTGACCAGTACCAGCAGCTCGGGGTCGGTGTGCAGGCGGGAGAAGTCGGCCGCGAGCTCGGCCTGGCGTTCCCGGTCCACCGTTGGCTCGGTCACCGGGGCCTCGCCCGGAGCTGGCGTACGCGGAGGAACAGCGCCATCGCGGCCAGGACACTCAAGCCGGCCAGCGCGGGCATGTCCCGGACATGGCCGCCGAGCGCCAGGTCGATGCCGTGGTTGGCCGCGTGCAGGCTGTTGGCCACGAGGAACCCGGTGAGGACCACGAGCAGAGCATCGCGTACGAGCAGGGCGGCCAGCAGGCCGACACCAATCCCGAGCTGGAACACCCCGGCGTCGTGCAGGAAGTGGACGTGCACCGGGAAGTCGACGAACTCGGCGAACGACCCCGGAGCCAGCCAGGCCCAGAGTCCGAGCACGACCATGGTGGCGCCGAGGACGCCGACCGCCGCCCGGACAAAGATCGATGCCGCCTCCCGCGATGCAGCCACGCCCAAAGGACGCTCCGCCGGGTCCGGTTGTGACATCCCGGCCTGAATTCGTGGCGCCAGTCGGCTAGCGGAGCCACGACACGCCGGGACGGGGTGAAACGCGCGTAGCGAATTCAGGGAGAGGGCCTGGAAGATCTCGGGCGGACCGGGTGGGCGGCTTCCTAGGTGATACGGGTCCGGACGTACAGGCGACCGTCCAGGTTCTCCACCTCGACGGCCTCGACCCGGGCCAGGTCGACCAGGGCGAAGCTGGCCAACGGGGTACCGTCCCGCTCACCGGCCTCGGAAACCCGCCAGGTGCCGGCCGGCTCCCGGGCGCCGCCCTTGGCCACCACGACCAGCCGGCACTCCTCGCCGGCCGGGATGCCGTCGACCTCGGCAGCCACCCGGACCCAGCCGGCGGCCGGGATGACCGTCACCGCCAGGGTCGCGCCAGTGGTCGGGTCGGTCGCCGTCGCGCTCCGGGTGCCCGGCACCGGGGTGCTGACGGTGGGTGTCGGGGCCACGGTGGGCGTCCGGGCAACGGTGGGTGTGGGGGCCACGGTTGGTGTGGGGGCCACGGTGGGCTGCACCACCGGGGCCGACATACGCCGGCCGACCAGGATCCCCGCGCCGAGCAGGGCGATCCCGACCACCGCCGCGGCAACGGCCAGCAACGGCCGTCGCCGCGAGTAGCCGCGGGTCTCCCGCCGGACCTGCCATAGAGTGCGTTGCAGCAGCAGCTCGCCGTCCTCGGGCGGACCGTCGAGCATGGCCTCGGGCGGTAGCTCACCGAGCAGCTCGCGGACGCTCCCGAGCTCGGCCAGCTCCCGCCGGCAGATCGGGCACTGATCGATGTGGGCGGCCATCTCCGCCGTCTCGCGCTGGT
>DATHBQ010000050.1:0-2123 GCA_035296105.1 Propionibacteriaceae bacterium
GGCGATCAGGTCGAGGACGGCGGCGATGTCGGACGCCTTCGTCTCAGGGTTGAGCAGGGTGAACTTCAGGTAGTGGCGGCCGTTCACCTTGGTGCCCGCGACGATGGCCTCGCCGGAGGCGAACAGGGCCTTGCGGGCGTACAGGTTGGCGCGGTCGATCTCGGCCGGGTCGGTGACGGCGGCCGGGATGTAGCGGAAGACCAGGGTGGACAGGCTGGGCGCTACGACGACGTCGTAGCGCGGGTCGGCGGCCAGCAGCTTCCAGCCCTCCCGCGCGAGGTCGCAGACCTCGTCGAAGAGCTGCCCTATGCCGTCGGCGCCCATCACCCGCAGGGTGACCCAGAGCTTGAGGGCGTCGAAGCGGCGGGTGGTCTGGAGGGACTTGTCCACCTGGTTGGGGATACGTTCCTGCACCATCCGGCGCGGGTTCAGGTACTCCGCGTGGTAGGTGGCGTGCCGCAGCGTGGTGGCGTCCTTCACCAGCAGCGCGGAGGAACTCACCGGCTGGAAGAAGGACTTGTGGTAGTCGACGGTGACCGAGTCGGCCCGCTCGATGCCGTCCAGCAGGGCACGGCGGGCGAGCGAGGTGAGCAGGCCGCAGCCGTAGGCGGCGTCGACGTGCATCCAGGTGCCGTACTGCGCGCACAGCTCGGCGACCTCGGGGAGCGGGTCGATCGAGCCGAAGTCGGTGGTGCCGGCGGTGGCGACGACGGCCATGGGGACGAGGCCGTCCTTCACGCAGCGCTCCAGCTCGTGGGCGAGCGCGACCGTCTGCATCCGCTTCTCGTGGTCGACGGGGATCGACACGACGGCGTCCTGGCCGAGGCCGAGCAGCTTCGCCGACTTCTTCACGCTGAAGTGACTGACCTCGGAGGCGAAGATGCGCAGTTTGCCCAGGTCCGGGCCGCCGTCCCACCCTGTCCGCCCCGGCTTGGCCTCCTCGCGGGCCAGCAGCAGCGCCTGGAGGTTGGACTGGCTGCCGCCGGAGGTGAAGACACCGTCGGCGTTCTCGCCGAGCCCGATGCGGGCGGCGGTCCAGTCGATGAGCTTGCGCTCGATGAGGGTGCCGCCGGCCGACTGGTCCCAGGTGTCCAGGGAGGAGTTGACGGCGGAGAGGATCGCTTCGCCGAGCACCGCCGGGATGACGACCGGGCAGTTGAGGTGGGCGAGGTAGCGGGGGTGATGGAAGTAGATCGCGTCGCGGAGGTAGACGTCCTCCAGCTCGTCGAGGACCGCCGCGCTGTCGTGCAGCGGCCGGTCGAGGTCGATCTGCTCGATGGTGGGGGCCAGGTCGTCGACCGTGACGCCGGTGAACGGGCGCTGCGTGGTGGCGAGTTTGGCGGCCACCCGCTCTACTCCTTCGGTCACGGTGCGGCGATACTGCTCCGCGGTCGTGTCATTGAGCAGGTGCGAGCGCATGTGGAGGTCCTCCGGTGGGGACTGGCCGTGCGGACGAAAAGGCGGCCGGGGCGGGGCCGGGGCTCCGGCTTACGAAGGTTAGCCTAGCCTAAGTTGATCGGGTCAAGTGCCCGGCCCGGGTAACCTCCGTCACCCCGCGGAGGCTTACTCCCCCTGCTCCCGCAACTGCTCCTCGGTGAACCCGCGACGCCAGTAGCCCACGAAGGTGACCTGACGCCGGTCGAAGCCGCGCTCCCCCACGAAATGCCGGCGCAGCGCCTTCACCGAACCCGACTCGCCCGCGATCCAGACGTACGGGCACTCGGCGGGCGGCAGCCGGGCGTCGCGCAGGGCGCTCAGGGCCATGGGGGAGTCCTGGACGCGGTCATGGCCCTGGATCAGCCAGGTCACCTCGGCGTCCGCCTCGGTCGCCAGGTCCAGCACGTTCCCGGCATCCCGTACCTCCAGCCAGACCCGCGCCCGCTGACCGGCCGGCAGCGACTCCAGGATCGCGGCGACCGCCGGAAGCGCGGTCTCGTCACCCCACAGCACCACCAGATCGGTGCCCTGGGGCGGCCGGAACCGGATCGCCCGGTTGTCCGCGACCGCCGGTCCGAGCAGCAGTACCCGGTCCCCGGCCATGGCCCTGGCCGCCCACCGGGACGCGGGCCCGGCGGGAACGGCGGCACCTTCCTCGACGCCGTGCAGCACGAAGTCGATGTCGA
>DATHBQ010000051.1:0-11823 GCA_035296105.1 Propionibacteriaceae bacterium
CCGTTCCGCGCCCGGTGACCGACGGGGTGGAGCTCGAGCTCGCCGAGGTCACCACGCCCTTCGACTACCTCTTCGAGTCGCTGGAGAACGACCCGGACGCCCACCTCCCGGCCGACAGCCCCGAGACCATCGCCACCGTCGTCGCCAACCTCAAGGAGCTCGGCAAGAAGATGGTGGAGCCGAACCCTCCGTTCGGCGACGTCCAGGCGGGCGAAGGCAACTCGACCATCCCGGCCGTCTACACCTACCTCGGACAGTTCATCGATCACGACATCACCGCGCGGACCGACCGGCCGAACGAGGTCGGCCACGTGACCGACGAGAACCTGCACCCCGCCGACCCGGCCGTCGTCAAGTCCGCCGTGTTCAACGAGCGGGTGCCCGCGCTGGACCTCGACTCGGTCTACGGTGACGGCCCGACCTTCCCCGGCGGACCGGAGACCGACGCCAAGGACATCTACGACGGCATCAAGCTGAAGGTCGGCACGGTCGCCCTGGAGGGACTTCCCGGTGGGAACCCGCAGATCCCCGGCGTCCGCATCCCGTTGCAGGCCGACCTCGAGCGCGACCTGCCGCGCGGCCTGGACGGGAATGCCAGCAAGGCCAACATCGCCGACGGGCGCAACGACGAGAACCTGATCGTCGCGCAGCTCCACCTGGCGTTCCTCCGCTTCCACAACCAGGTCGTGGACTGGGTCCGGCGGCAGGACGGGTACGCGAGCGACCAGGACGTGTTCGCCCGCGCGCAGCAGCTGGTCCGCTGGCACTACCAGTGGCTGGTCGTGCACGACTACCTGGCCACGGTGGCGCTACCGGGGGTCGTCGACGACATCCTGCTCCGGGGGAACCAGCTCTACGAGAAGCGCAATGACGAGGTGTGGATGCCGCTGGAGTTCTCCGTGGCGGCGTTCCGGTTCGGACACACGATGGTGCGCGGCGCCTATGACTACAACCGGAACTTCGGCAGCCCGGGCCGCGTGCTTCCCAGCGCGCCGTTCAGCTTCCTGTTCGCCTTCACCGGCAAAGGTGGCTTCCAGGGGCAGACTGAGGTGCTCCCGTTCAACTGGGTGATCGAGTGGGACCGGTTCGTCGAGAAGTCGCCGCGCTCGCCGGCCCACTTCTCGCGCAAGATCGATACCCGGCTGGCCGACGCGCTGGGCAACATGGCCAACGAGAGCCAGGGCCAGAACGAGCCGACCATCGTCGAGATTCTGGAGCACCTGGCCGTCCGCAACCTGCTGCGCGGCTACCAGCTGTCGATCCCGACCGGCCAGGCCGTCGCGTCCCTGCTCGGGCTGGCCCCGTTGACCGAGGACGAGCTGACCGAGGGTAACTCCGACGAGCTCAACACGCTGCTGACCGACAGCGGGTTCCTGCAGAAGACGCCGCTGTGGTACTACGTGCTCAAGGAGGCCGAGGTCCAGGCGGGCGGCAACTCGCTCGGCGAGGTGGGCAGCCGGATCGTCGCCGAGACGCTGATCGGCCAGCTCCGCAACGACCCGAGCTCCTACCTGGCCCAGGCCGCGGTCTGGGTGCCCGAGGACGGAGTTCTGCTGCCCGACGGGCGGCCGATCCTGACGATCAGGGACTTCTTCCGCTTCGCCGGCGTGCTGCCGACCCGGCCGTGACCGTTGTTCCCAACCAGTCGCTCCGGGTGCCGCGCCTCGGCGTCCGGGCGGCGCGGGTCACGGCCGACCCCGGGTCCGCGTGGCGGGGCGACAGTGCCATCCGCAAACGGGCGTACGCGCGGCGCCGAGGGCTGGACATCACCCGGCTGCGGTCGACCCGAGAGCTGGACCTCGCCCTGGAGAAGGTCGTGGGTACCCCGGACTTCCTGCCGGGCCGGTGGATCCGGCGGGCCCGGGCCGCGGCCGAGGCGGTGGCCCGGATCAAGCGGAGCGACGGGGACCACGGGACCGGCTTCCTGGTCACGCCGTGGCTGCTGATGACCAACCACCACGTCCTGGAGACCGCGGACACCGCGGCCGGCGCTACGGCCACCTTCCGCTACGAGGAGAACGACGACGAGGAGCTGCAGGACACCGTCCGTCTCTCCCTGCAGCCCGAGCGCTGCTTCGTGACCAGTCCCGTCGCGGAGCTGGACCTCACCCTGGTGGCCGTGGCCCCGACGGAGGACGGGCAGCCGCCCGGCGCCACGTTCGGTCACATCCCGGCGCAGGGCAAGACGGGCAAGGCGTTGGTCGGCCAGCCGGTCAACATCGTGCAGCATCCCGACGGTCGGCCCCGGTTGATCGCCATCCGGCACAACCTGCTGCTCTCGGTGGACGACGTCCGCACGCTGACCTACAGCACCGACACCCAGCCCGGCTCCTCCGGCGCCCCGGTGCTCAACGACCGCTGGGAGCTGGTCGCCCTGCACCACAGCTCACGGACCACGCAGGGGATCGTCGGCAACGTCGGTATCCGGGTGTCCGCCATCGTGTCGCACGTCCGTGGGCTGGCCGAGGACCCAGCCGCCCTGGCCGCCGCGGGCAGCGAAGGGCCGAAGCTGCTTGAGGAGTTCCTGAGACTCGGGCAGGTCGTGACCTGACCAGTCGGCGGGTGGCGCACATAAACTTCGGCCCATGTCGGCCTCCCCGCGATCCGGAACGCTGCGCTCCATCTCCAGCCCCCAGGACCTGCGCGGGCTGTCGCCGGACCAGCTGACCGCGCTCGCTGCGGAGATCCGGGCCTTCCTGATCAGCCAGGTGAGCCAGACCGGTGGCCACCTGGGCCCCAACCTCGGCGTAGTGGAGCTGACCATCGCGATGCACCGGGTGTTCGAGTCGCCCCGCGACCCGATGATCTTCGACACCGGGCACCAGAGCTACGTCCACAAGGTGCTGACCGGCCGGCAGGACCGGTTCGCGACCCTGCGCCAGCGGCACGGGCTTTCGGGCTACCCCAGCCCGGACGAGTCGGAGCACGACTGGGTGGGCAACTCGCACGCCTCGACCGCGCTCTCGTACGCCGACGGGCTGGCCAAGGCGATGCGGTTGCAGGGCCGGCCCGGCACCGTGGTGGCCGTGGTCGGTGACGGCTCGCTGACCGGCGGCATGGCCTGGGAGGCTCTGAACAACATCGCCGTCTCCGACGACCTGCCGCTGGTGATCGTGGTCAACGACAACGGCCGTTCCTACACCCCGACCGTCGGCGGCCTGGCCAAGTACCTGAGCGGGCTGCGGACCAACCCGCGCTACGAGCAGATCCTCGACGTGGTCAAGCGCAATGTGAGCCGGGCGCCGCTGGTCGGCGCGGGCGCGTACGAGCTGCTGCACGGGATCAAGACCGGCCTGAAGGACGTGCTGGCACCCCAGGGCATGTTCGCCGACCTCGGCCTGAAGTACGTCGGCCCGGTCGACGGTCACGACATCGCCGCCGTCGAGCGCGCGCTGCAGCACGCGCGACAGTTCGGCGGGCCGGTCCTGGTGCACTGCGTCACCCGTAAGGGTGAGGGCTTCAAGGCCGCCGAGGACAATGACGAGGACCGCTTCCACACCATCGGCAAGATCGACGCGCTGACCGGCGAGACCGTGGGCGGCGTGGCGGGCCAGACGCTGACCGAGGTGTTCTCCGAGGAGCTGCTCAGGTTGGGCAGTACCGACGAGCGGGTCGTGGCGATCACCGCGGCGATGCTCTACCCGACCGGGCTGCACCGCTTCGCCGCGGTGTTCCCGGAGCGGTGCTTCGACGTCGGCATCGCCGAGCAGCACGCCGTCACGTCGGCGGCAGGACTGGCGATGGGCGGGCTGCACCCGGTGGTCGCGGTGTACGCGACCTTCCTCAACCGGGCCTTCGACCAGCTCCTGATGGACGTGGCCCTGCACCGCTGCGGGGTGACGTTCGTGCTCGACCGGGCGGGTGTCACCGGACCGGACGGAGCCAGCCACCACGGCATGTGGGACATGTCGATCACCCAGCTGGTGCCGAGCCTGCACCTGGCCGCGCCGCGCGACGGCACCCGGCTCCGCGAGGCGCTGGCCCGGTCGCTGACCATCGACGACGCGCCGTCGGTGCTTCGCTTCTCCAAGGACCTGGTGCCACCGGACCTGCTGGCGGTCGACCAGGTGGACGGTCTGGATGTGTTGCTGCGCACCGAGGACCCGCGGGTGCTCGTGGTCGGCTACGGGCCGCTGGCCGTCACTGCCGTGGCGGTGGGGGAGCGGCTGGCCGACCAGGGCATCGGGGTGACGGTGGTCGACCCGGTCTGGGCCCTACCCGTGAATCCGGCGCTGGTCCGGCTGGCCGGCACGCACGAGCTGGTGATCACGGTGGAGGACAACGGGGTCGTCGGCGGGTGTGGCGCCCGGCTGGCGCAGGAGCTGCGGTTCGCGGAGGTGAACACGCCGCTGCGGGAGTTCGGCATCCCACAGGCCTTCCTCGACCACGGCAGCCGGGCCGAGCTGCTGACCGAGGTCGGGCTGAGTGCCCAGGAGATCGCCCGCTACGCGGTTGAGGCCATCGCCCGCGCGGACGAAGCACTGGAGCAGCCGGTCAGCAACGCCGACACCGACGCATAGACCAGATCACGCCGAGCGCCGCCGGAACCATTCGGTGGCGTAGTCCACCACCGCCCGCTGCCGCATCAGTCGGGCGGACGCGGTACCGACCGAGCCAACGCGCACCAGCCCGTGCCGCTCCAGGGCGCTCCCGAGCGGGACGAAGTCACCCTCGTCGAGGTCGATGTCGTCCCAGCTGACCCAGCGCCGCTCGCCGTCGACCAGCACGGGACCGGACTGCTGCACCCGTCGCCGCACGCCCGACCGGTACTCGGCCAGGTGCAGGGAGGTGTTGCGGTCGTGGCCGACGCCGAGGAGCAGGATCGCCGCGTCGAGCTCGTAGAGCCGGGCGAGCGGCGAGCCCTCGCCCAGACCGTCCGGCAGCGGGTGGGCGCCGGTGATGGCCGAGGCCTGCGGTCCGACGGCGGCGAACGACACGTGCGGATGGTCGCTGCGCCGGGCATCGGGCCAGGTCCGCACCACCTCGGGCACCGCACCCATCCCGCGGGTCGGGGTGGTGGCCGGCCGGAAGGGCGGCATGGTGGCCCGGATGGTGTCCCACCACGACTCCGGCACCGGTGGGTTGCCCCACTCGGCCGGGTCGCTCAGGCCACCGGAGTGCGTCGGTACGACGAGGGTCCCGCTACGTCCGAGGACGGACAGCAACGCCTCCACCACCGCGACCGCACCCCCGCAGACCCAGCCGAGGCTGGACAGCGAGGTGTGCACCAGCACGATGTCCCCGGCCCGCAGCCCCAACCGTCGGAGGTCGCCGGCCAGCGACTCGACGGTCCGCGGAGCCACCGAGTCGTCTACCGCAACCCGCTCAGGCACCCCGCCAGTGTGCCGGACCCTTGCCGTTTCGCACCGGACGCGCAGCAACGCCGGCCGGGGCAGCCACGGCCCTCAGGCCAGGGTTCCCACGCCCGGCGGCAGCAGCCGGCGACCCAGGACGCGCCCGGAGACGCCGGTACGGTCCAGGTACGGGGTGATCCCGCCCAGGTGGAACGGCCAGCCGGCTCCCAGGATCATGCACAGGTCGATGTCCATCGGCGCCTCGACGACACCCTCGGCCAGCATCAGGCCGATCTCCTCGGCCAGGGCCGCCAGCGCCCGCTCCCGGACCTGCTCCTCGGTGCTCGGACGGTCGCCGACCTCCAACAGGGCCAGGACCTCGTCGGGGACGTAGGTCTCCCCGTCGGGCGTCCAGTCGTAGAAGCCGGTCCGCTTGGCGGCGACGATCGCCTGCAGGTTGCGCGACACCGGGAACCGGTCGCCGAACGCGGCGTGCAGGCTCTCGCCCACGTGCAGCGCGATCGGCGGCCCGACCAGCTGCAGCAGGGTGAACGGGGTCATCGGCAGCCCGAGCGGCTTCAGCGCCGCGTCGGCCACCGGGATCGGCGTGCCCTCGTCGACGGCGGCGAACACCTCGCCCATCATCCGCAGCAGCAGCCGGTTCACCACGAAGGCGGTCGCGTCCTTCACCAGCACCGCGCTCTTCCTCAGCTCCTTGGCCACCGCCAGCGCCGTGGCCAGGGTCGCGTCGTCCGTACGCTCCCCGCGCACCACCTCCAGCAGCGGCAGCACCGCCACCGGGTTGAAGAAGTGGAAGCCGACCACCCGCTCCGGGTGCTCCAGGTCGACGGCCATCTCGGTCACCGACAGCGAGGAGGTGTTGGTGGCCAGCACGCAGGTCGGCGCCACGTGCTTCTCAAGGTCGGCGAACACCTGCTGCTTGACCGACATCTCCTCGAAGACGGCCTCGATCACGAAGTCGCAGTCGGCGAAGTCGGCCAGCTCCGTGGTCCCGCTGACCAGCGCGCGCAGCCGGTTGGCCTCGTCGGGGGAGATCCGCCGCTTGGCCAGCTGCTTGTCGACCTCGCCGTCGATCGCCGCAAGGCCGCGATCGACCCGCTCCTGGTCGAGATCGCTGATCACCACCGGCACCCGCAGCCGACGAAGGAACAGCGTGGCCAGCTGCGAGGCCATCAGACCGGCACCGACCACGCCGACCTTCGTCACCGGCTGGGCCAGCGAGCGGTCCGGGGCCCCGGCCGGCTTGCGGGCGCGCTTGCGGACGAGCTCGAACGCGTACAGGCTGGCCCGCAGCTCCGGGCTCATGATCAGGTCGGCCAGGGCCTCGTCCTCGGCCGCATACGCCGCTGCGCGGTCCGCCGTCCGGGCGGCGGCCAGCAGCTCGAGTGCCCGGTACGGGGCCGGCGCGGCGCCGCCCACCTTGGCATCCACGAAGGCCCGGGCCTCCGCCAGCACCGCCGCCCAGCGCCCCTCGTCCCGGTCGAGCGGCGGCCGGTCGACGGCGACGCGTGAGCTGACCACCTGTCCGGCCCAGTCCAGCGAGCGCTCCAGGAAGTCGGCGCCGTCGAACATCACGTCGGCCAGGCCCAGCGCGTACGCGGCCTTCCCGTCCAGCATCCGGTTTTGGCTCAGCGGGTTCTGCAGGATCAGGGTGACCGCGCCCTCGATGCCGACCAGGTTGGGCACCAGGTACGCCCCGCCCCAGCCGGGGACCAGTCCGAGGAAGCACTCCGGCAGGGCGATCCCGGCCGCCGCGGCCGACACGGTGCGGTAGTCGCAGTGCAGGGTGACCTCGAGTCCGCCACCCAAGGCCATCCCGTTGATCAGGGCGAACGTCGGCACCGGCGCGTCGTGGAGCTTGCCCAGCACGGCGTGGCCGATCCGGGCGATGGCCAGTCCCTGCTCCCGGTCGGTCAGCACGCCCATGGCCGACAGGTCGGCACCGGCGGCCAGGATGAACGGCTTGCCGGTGACCAGGATCGCCGAGATGTCGTCGCGGCCCCGGGCAGCGTCCAGGGCGTTGTTCAGCTCGGCGAGCCCGCGCGGACCCAGCGTGTTGGGCCGGGTGTGGTCCTCGCCGTTGTCCAGGGTGATCAGCACCGCCGCGCGGTCGGTGTGCGGCAGGCGGACGTCGCGGCTCAGCGCCCGCGTCACCACCTCGCCCTCGGCCTGGCCGGCCGCCTGGTCGATCAGGCGGCGGAGTTCCTCGTCGTTCACGCCGCGCGCTCCTCGTTGCTCTCGCCGCGTGCCCGTGTGTCTTCGGCGCGGCGCCGGGGGTCCGAGGGGAGTCGTCCCCCCTCGCTCCGGAACGACGGGTTCTCCCAGACGACGGTGCCGCCCATGCCCAGCCCGATGCACATGGTGGTCAGGCCGTAGCGGACCTCCGGATGCTCCCGGAACGTCCGGGCCAGGTGGATCATCAGCCGCACGCCGGAGCTGGCCAGCGGGTGGCCGAGAGCGATCGCCCCGCCGTAGGGGTTGACCCGCGGGTCGTCGGCATCGATCCCGAAGTGGTCGAGAAAGGCCAGCACCTGGACCGCGAACGCCTCGTTGATCTCGTACGCGCCGACGTCGTCGATGCTCAGGTCCGCCTTGACCAGCGCCTTCTCGGTGCTGGGGATCGGGCCAACGCCCATCGTCTCCGGGTCGACCCCGGCGAAGGCGAAGGAGACCATCCGCATCGCGGCGGGCAGACCGAGCTCGGCGGCCACCTCCTCGGCGGCCACCAGGCAGGCAGTGGCACCGTCGTTGAGGCCGGCGGCGTTGCCCGCGGTCACCCGCCCGTGCGGCCGGAACGGCGTCCGCAGACCGGCCAGCGTCTCCGGCGTGGTGCCGGGACGGGGGTGCTCGTCGGCCGTGGCCAGACCCCAGCCGAGCTCGGTGCTGCGGGCGGCGACGGGCACCAGGGCGTCCTGGATCACCCCGTCGGCGTAGGCCTGCTGGACCCGCTGCTGGCTGAGTGCGGCGAACGCGTCGGCCCGCTCCCGGGTGATCGCCGGGAACCGGTCATGGAGGTTCTCCGCCGTCGAGCCCATCACCAGCGCTGACTGGTCGACCAGCTTCTCGGCCACGATCCGCGGGTTGGGGTCGATGCCCTGCCCCATCGGGTGCCGGCCCATGTGCTCGACCCCGCCGGCCAGGGCCACGTCGTAGGCGCCGACGGCGATGCCCGAGGAGACGGTGGTGACCGCGGTCATCGCCCCGGCGCACATCCGGTCGATGGCGAAACCGGGCACCGAGCGCGGCAGCCCGGCGAGCAGTGCCGCGGTCCTCCCGATGGTCAGGCCCTGGTCACCGGTCTGTGTCGTGGCGGCGATGGCCACCTCGTCGATCCGCTCCGGCGGCAGCTCGGGATGGCGGCGGACCAGCTCACGGATGCAGTTGACGACCAGGTCGTCGGCCCGGGTCTCGGCGTAGAGGGACCCGGCCTTGCCGAAGGGGGTACGGACGCCGTCGACGAAGACGACCTCCCGGATGGATCGAGGCATGCCCGTATATTACTCACGAGTAACTAAGTGCGGCGTGATCGCCTCGACGGCCAGCTCCCGCTGCCACGGCCGGGCCCCGTAGCCCGCCAGCGCCGCGTCCACCGTCTCGGGCGTCGCCGGCGTCGGCGGCCGCCAGGCCAGCCGCCGCACGTGGTCCGGGGTGAGCAGGTTCTCCACCGGCAGCTCGTGCTGCTCGGCGATCTCCTGCAGCGCCATCCGCACGGCGGTCAGGCGGGCGGCCGCGGCCGGGTCCTTGGCCGACCACAGCCGTGCCTGCGGAGGACCGTCGCTGGCCACGTGCATCGGCGGCAGCTCCGACTCCCGCAACGCGGCCACCGACTCCAGCGCCGCGAGCCAGGCCGCCTCGAAGCGGCGCGCCTGGCGGCGGGCGAAGGCGGGGATCTGGCGCAGGGCCGCCCGGCCGGGGCTGCCGGCGGCGGCCAGCTCGCTCAGCCCGACGTCGGCCAGCACCCGTCCCGGAGCGCGGTCGAGCTCCCGGGCGATCTCGTCCCGGGCGGCCCATAGGGCCGCGACGTAGGCCAGTCCCCGGCGGGTCCGCACCTTGTGGATCCCGGACGTCCGGCGCCAGGGGTCGGCCCGCCGCTCCGGGGCCACTCCCGCCCCCGAGACCAGCGCGGCGAACTCCTGCCGGGCCCACTCCAGCTTGCCGGTCTCCTCGAGCCGGGCGTGCAGCACGTCCCGCAGCTCCAGCAGCAGCTCGACGTCCAGGGCGGCGTAGGTCAGCCACTCCGGCGGCAGGGGCCGAGTCGACCAGTCGGAGGCGGAGTGCTCCTTGAGCAGCCGCACGCCGAGCAGCTCCTCCAGCATCGTGCCCAGGGCCACCCGGGGGAAGCCGAGCAGCCGGGCGGCCAGCTCGGTGTCGAACAGGGTGCGGGGCACAATGCCGACCTGGTAGAGGCAGGGCAGGTCCTGGCTGGCGGCGTGGATCACCCATTCCGCGTCGGCGATCGCCGCGCTGAGCGCCCGGAGGTCCGCCGCCGGGGCCGCCGCGCCGGCACCCGCCGCCGGCGGCGCGAAGGCGATCGGGTCGACCAGATGGGTCCCGGAGCCAACCCGCCGGAGCTGGATCAGGTATGCCCGCTGGCTGTACCGGAACCCGTGCGCCCGCTCCGCATCCACGGCGACCGGACCGGTCCCGGCCGAGAGTCGCTGGATCGTCTCGGCGAGCTGTTCGGGCGTGGCCACCACTGGAGGCACACCGTCGGCCGGATCGGTGAGCAGGACAGGCTCGTCATCGAGCGGCTGGTCGGGCATTGGTGCGTCGGTCAACGTCTCCGCGTTCGGCTCGGGGGGTTGCGCCGGGACGGCATCGGCACCACGCCGGCGGGCAACGGCGGCAGCCCGGCGGTCGTGCACAGCAGCTCGGCCCAGGCCGCCAGGTGTGGCGGCAACCCCGCTCCGTCCTCCAGCAGCGGCGTCCACGAGGCGCGCACCTCCACCTCGGCCCGCGGCGCCTCCTCGGCCATGCCGCCGAAGGACTCGCTGGTCACCGAGGTGACGGTGCCGCTGGGAGCGGTGTACTCGGCGCTGTGCGCGGCCAGGGCGTCGATCAGCCAGGACCAGCCCACACTGCCCATCAGCGGGTCGGTCACCATCTCCGGGTCGACCTCGGCCCGGGCGAACGTGACGCACCGGAAGGTGCCCTGCCAGGCAGCGTTGCCGGCCGGGTCGTGCAGCAGCACCAGCCGCCCGCTGCCGACCTCGTCCCCGCCGACCAGCACGTCCGCGGTGATCGCCGCGGCGAACGGCGCGATCCGCTGCGGAGCGGGGATCGGCTCGACGCTCAGCTCGGGCCGCCAGGTGGCTGCGGTAAGGTCGGCGACCGCACGCCGGAATGCGCTGGGCGCAGGCGTCGGATCAGTCGTTGCGACCACCCGCTGAGCCTATTCTCAGGCTCCTAGCATGGCCGAGCGACGCGCCGGTTTTCACCCCCGTGAAAGGATCGCGCTGTGCCGACCGAGGGTCCGATGCGCCGTGAACCTGTCGAAGGCGCCGTCCTGAGTGCGTCGAAGGGGCCTTCGACAAGCTCAGGCCGCATGCGCCCGAAGGCCTCGCTGCTGGTCGCCGCCTGCCGCCGATCACAGCCCGAGGGGCAGGTTCCCGTCTGGTTCATGCGGCAGGCCGGGCGCTCGCTGCCGGAGTACCGCGAGGTCCGGGACGGTATCGGCATGCTGGAGAGCTGCGGCCAGCCCGACCTGGTCGCCGAGATCACGCTGCAGCCGGTGCGCCGCTATGGCGTGGACGCGGCGATCTTCTACTCCGACATCATGGTGCCGCTGCAGGCCGCCGGAGTGGAGCTGGAGATCGTCTCCGGCCAGGGGCCGGTCATCGACCAGCCGGTCCGGCGGAAGGGCGACCTGCGGCAGCTGCGGCCCCTGGAGCCGGACGCGCTCTGGTTCGTCACCGAGGCAGTGCAGCGGCTGGTGGCCGAGCTCGGGCCGACGCCGCTGATCGGGTTCGCCGGCGCCCCCTTCACCCTGGCCAGCTACCTGGTCGAGGGCGGACCGAGCAAGGACTACGCCCGGACCAAGGCGCTGATGATCAGCGAGCCGGAGCTCTGGGACACCCTCTGCACCCGGCTGGCCGACCTGTCGGCGACGTTCCTGCAGACCCAGGTCGCGGCCGGAGCCGCGGCGGTCCAGCTGTTCGACTCCTGGGCCGGCAGCCTGAGCGCGGAGGACTACGCCCGCTACGCCCAGCCCTACTCGGTCCGGGTGCTGCGCGCCCTGGCCGACACCGGGGTGCCGCGGATCCACTTCGGCGTCGGTACCTCCGAGCTGCTTCGCCTGATGGGTGAGGCGGGTGCCGAGGTGGTGGGCGTCGACTGGCGGCTGCCGCTGGCCGAGGCCAGCCGTCGGATCGGCTCCGGATATGCCGTGCAGGGCAACCTAGATCCGGCGTTGCTGACCGCACCCTGGTCGGTGCTGTCCGAACGCGTCCGCAACGTGCTCCGGTCGGGGGCGGTGGCACCCGGACACATCTTCAACCTGGGGCACGGG
>DATHBQ010000052.1:0-1956 GCA_035296105.1 Propionibacteriaceae bacterium
TCGGCGGCCTCCACCAGCTCACGGGCGCGGGCCACGTCGTCCTCGCTGGGCCGGAACACCTCGGCGATCACCGGCAGCTGCCGGGGGTGGATGGCCGCGCGTCCGAGGAAGCCGAGGCGGCGTCCCACCTCACAGCTGCGCCGCAGCC
This sequence comes from Propionibacteriaceae bacterium, assembly GCA_035296105.1. Lineage (GTDB taxonomy): Bacteria > Actinomycetota > Actinomycetes > Propionibacteriales > Propionibacteriaceae > Microlunatus. Next base: position 149 of record DATHBQ010000052.1, read on the forward strand.
CGTCCACGTCGCCGACATCGGGATGGACCGACATGTGCGGCGGCAGCAGCCCGGCCGCCGCGGCGGCATTGATGATCCGGCTGCGGGCGTAGAGCAGGCCGCCGTTCTCGGTCACCCCGAGGTCGGCCCGAAGGTCGGCCTCGCCCAGCCCGATCGAGGCCACCCCGGCGCACTGGGTCAGCGCGTAGCACCAGGAGCCGCGCGCCCGATCCGCCCAGCCCGGCCTCGACGCCGCGCATCATCTCGGCGTACACCGGGTTGTCCAGGGCGTCCACGGCGAACGCGATCTGCAGCGTGCGACCCAGCTTGAGGCTCCGGCCGGTCGCGTCGGGGACGTAGCCGAGCTCGGCGACCGCGGTGCGCACCCGCTCCTCGGTGTCCGGCCGGGCCGGGATGCCGTTCAGCACCCGGGACACCGAGGCGATGGACACGCCGGCGCGCTGGGCGACCTCGACCACCGTCGGCCGTCGGGTCACTGGTCCCGCACCTCGCGCCGCCTCGCATGGTCGGGGCGGGATCGGGTTCCTCGCTCCCGACGCTCGGTGCTCATGTGCCCCGCACCCGGTCGTACACCGCCATCGTCCGCTCGGTCACCACGTCGAAGCTCAAGCCGTCCAGCCCGGGGATGGACGTGGTCAGCCGGTTGCGCAGCGGACCGGACCAGCGTTCGGCGATCGCCCCCGGTCCGCCGAGCGCTCCGGCCACCGCGCCCGCCGTGGCCCCGCAGGAGTCGGTGTCCCAGCCGCCCATCACGGTCAGGCAGATCGTCCGGTCGAAGTCGCCGCGCCCCGCCGCCAGCGCGTAGGTCAGCAGGGCCGCGTTGTTGAGCGTGTGCACCCAGTGCAGGTGCACGAACTCCTCCTCCAAGCGGGCGTACGCCACCGTCGGATCGGACTCCGTGTCGGCCAGCTCTCGGCCGAGCCGGATCGCCCGGGCCAGCCGGCTGGCCGGCGGCACCACCGACGCCGCAGCGTCCAGCACCTGCTCGACGCTGTCGGCGACGACCGCGTACGCCCCGAGCGCGGCCGCGTACATCGCCCCGTAGATGCCGTTGCGGGTGTGGCTGACGGCGGCGTCCCGCCAGGCCCACTCGGCGGCCCGGAGCGCGTCACCGGGGTTGACCCAGCCGTACAGGTCGGTCCGGATCTGGGCGCCGATCCACTCCCGGAACGGGTTGTGCACCCGGGCCGTCGCCGGCGGCAGGTACCCGTCGAGCAGGTTGCGGTAGGCCACCCGCTCGGCGGTGAAAGTGCGCCCGGCGGGCAGGTCCAGCAGCCAGGCCTGAGCAACGTCGTCGGAACCGAAGCCGGCGCCGTGCTGCTCGAGGATCTTCATGGCCAGCAGGGTGTAGTTGAGGTCGTCGTCCTCCGGCGTGCCGTCGAGGTTCTCCTCCAGGCTCGTCGGCCGGCTCGCCTCGTTCCAGGGCCAGCGGGCGGTCACCGCGGGATCCAGTCCCACCGCGGTGAACCACCGGTCGAGCGGCCAGCGGCCCTGGCTGCGCAGGATCTCCTCGATCCCGGCCCGGGGGATCTTCTCCACCGGCTTGCCCAGTACACAGCCCACCGCGCGGCCCAGCCAGGCGGCGTACACCCGCTCCCGGAGGACATCAGGATCGGGCGCGGCCACCCGAGGGGCGACCCGGTCGCCGATCGCGGCCACGATGGCCGACCAGTTGCTCGGCTCGTCGACCTCGGTCGGTGACGGCAGGATGTCCAGCTCGTCGAGCAGGACCCGGGCCAGGGCCACCTGCTCCGGGCTGGCCGGTTCCGGAGTGGCGCCGCCGGCAACCGGCCCGACCGCGCCGCCGG
>DATHBQ010000053.1:0-5296 GCA_035296105.1 Propionibacteriaceae bacterium
GACCAAGGATGCGCAGAGCCGGGCGGGTGGTGAGCAGCCGAGCCACCAGGACAAGCCCGAAGAAGGTAAACCATGCGATGACGTGGCCGGACTGGCTCATGGCTCCCTCCTCGTACGCTCCAGCCTACGCGCGAGGGACCAGGTCCGGCTCCTGGGTGAGCCCCCGTCAGGACCGGTGCTGCTGGATCAGGCTGAGGTCGGCCGGGCTGAACCGGCCGGGCTGCACGTTGGCCTGGTGCCAGTACGGGTAAAGCAGCGGCACCCGGCTGGTCGTGTCCAGGCGGTCCAGCTCCTCCAGAGTCAGGGTGAGCTCGGCCGCGGCCAGGTTGTCGCGGAGCTGTTCCTCGGTCCGGGCGCCGATGATCACCGAGGTGACGGCGGGCTTGGCGAGGGTGTACGCCAGGGCGACCTGAGCGGCGGACACTCCGTGGCCCTTCCCGATCTCGACGAGGGCGTCGACGGTGTCGTACAGCCGTTCCTCGTCGTTCACCGGCGGCTCGGTCCAGCCCTCGAACCGGCGGGTGCCCTCCGGCGCGTCCTGTCCGCGGCGGTACTTGCCCGAGAGCAGGCCGCCGGCCAGCGGGCTCCACACCAGGACGCCCAGGCCCTCGTCGATCGCGATGGGGATGAGCTCGTTCTCGGCGTCGCGGGCCTGCAGCGAGTAGTAGATCTGCTGGCTGACGTAGGACTCATAGCCCCGGAGGTCGGAGATCCACAGCGCCTTCATCAGCTGCCGGGCGGTGTAGTTGGACGAGCCGATGTAGCGCACCTTCCCGGACTGGACCAGCGTGTCCAGCGCGGACAGGGTCTCCTCCTGCGGCGTCAGGCCGTCCCACTCGTGCACCTGGTAGAGGTCGATGTAGTCGGTGCTGAGCCGGCGGAGGCTCGCCTCGACCGCCCGCAGGATGTGGTGGCGGGACAGCCCCTCGTCGTTCGGCCCGGGACCCATCGTGCCGCGGACCTTGGTGGCGATCAGGACGTCGTCGCGGTCGGCCCCGAGGGCCTCGCCCAGGATCTGTTCGGACAACCCCTCCGAGTAGATGTCCGCGGTGTCGATCAGGTTGACACCCGCCTCGAGACAGATGTCGATCTGCTGCCGCGCCGCCTTCACGTCGAGGTGGCCGACCGGGCTGGCCCATCCCGTGCCGCCGAAGCCCATGGTGCCGAGGGTGATGGTCGAGACCTTCAGGCCCGACCGGCCGAGCTGCCTGTACTCCATGCCTGCACTCCTTCGCTGCGTCGCGGGACGAGGTGTAAGCCCCGAGTACACGCTAGGCGGCGCCGGCATCGCCGCCTCATCCAGCCCCCGGTCGCAGCTAGAACGACAATGCTGCGATGGATTCGACGAGCACTGACCAGGACCTGCCTGCGTTCGTACGGCGCGCCGAGGAAGCGGCCGATGCCTGGGTGCGGGGCGACATGAACCGCTACCTCGACCTGGTCCACCACGCCGCCGGCTTCACCCTGCTGCCGCCCAACGGCGGGCCGGCGTCCCGGCACGAGAATCGTGCTGCCGAGTTCTCCGGCTGGACCAGCCCTTTCGCCGACGGCGCGGCCAGGCTCGAGCACGTGGAGGCGCATGCGTGGGGTGACACCGTCGTCCTGGCCATGGTCGAGCGGCAGCACGGCCGGTTCGGCGACCTGCCGGACCAGAACCTCTCGGTACGCGTCACGCACGTCTATCGCCGCGACGGTTCGGACTGGCTGCTGGTCCACCGCCATGCCGACCCGCTGGTGTCGACGATCGGGCCGGACCGACTCCACGAGCTGCTTCGCCGCTGACCTCCGCCGCCTGCTGGATGGCCGTCAGTTCATGGCGGAGCGCGCCGGCCGGGTCATGCCGCTGGCCGGGCGTACGCCGCACACCGTCCGGAACGAGATCGACCAGGTCGCTGTCGCCTTCGTCGTGCACGCTCCGGGCTTGCCGATGGAGCAGTTCTGCCGGACCGCAGCCGATCTAGCGACGAGGAGAGATGTCGACATGGCGACCGTGCTCTGGCTGGCGGGAACGGCACGGATCGAGTTGCTCGGTCCGAATCCGGTCGGGGTCGGCTAAGCCGCCTGACCCAGCGGCCGTCCCTGCGGCAGGTGCGGCTCGAGGGTGTTCTCCATCATGGTCAGTGCCGACGCGATAGCCATGTGCATGGCGACTGTCCGCTGCGCCTCACCATGCCAGCACCTGCGCGGTCGCGCAGGGCACGACCGTGCCACACGTCGGACATGAGTCGCCGGTCTCGCCGCCGGGTGGGTGCAGGCGGAGCGCGGCCGAGATGCGGCTGAGGATCGGAGCCCGCAGATAGGGGGTCGCCGATGTCACCGCCGCCTCGGCGAGCCGCGGAACGCCCGTGCCGGCGAGTCGCAACGGACCGAGGGCCGCGTCCGACATCCCGGATATCGCCGCCTGGACGCCTCGCGCGTGCGCCTGCTCCAGCTGGGTCCGGGCGGTGGGCCGCGGCGCGGATCGGACGTCGGGCGCCGGCTCGGCCGTCACGCCGGAACCTCGCGGCGGTAGCGGGCACCGGCGCGCGCCGTCTCCGGCCGGATCAGGCCGTTCATCGAGGCGGCGATGTAGTCCCATTCCTGTCGCTTCTTGATGTGGCGGATGCGGTGCTCCCGCTCGGCGACAGAGTCGGTCACCACCTGCCGGCAGCCGGCTGCGAACTGGTCCGCATCGTCGGCCAGGTGCACCACCCGGCCGTAGTCCGCCACGACGTCCGGCACCCGAGTCGATACCACCGGTAGTCCGGCGGCGAGGTACTCCAGGGTCTTGGTCGGGCTGATCGCCCGGGTCGCCTCGTTGAGGGCGAAGGGCATCAGGGCCACGTCGAATCCGGCCATGACGCTCGGCAGGTCGGCGTACGCGACCTGGCCGGGATACTCGAGATTCGGTGCCTTCGGCAGCTGCTCCGGGTCGATCTTGGCCACCGGTCCGACGATCCGGATGGTCCAGCCCGGCAGGGCCCTGGCGATCCCGGCGACCAGGTCGAGATCCAGGCGCTCGTCGATCACCCCGACGTAGCCGGCGACCTTGCGTCGCCGGGGCCGACGCAGCGCGCCGGCCGACGCGTAGTGCGCGGTCTCCACCCCGCTGGGGAAGAGATGGCAACCGGCGCTGCGGTGGGCGGAGGCGGCACGGTGGAGGGATCGGCCCCCGGTGAAGACAAGATCAGCCCGGCTGAGGAGGAGGCGCTGCCGGAGTACCAGGCCGCGGGGGGCGTCCTTGAACGAGCTCAGGTCGTCCATGACGTCATAGACCAGGCGGGCCGGCTCCAGCGCGTCGGCGATCTCGTAGGCCATCGGGGTGTAGAGCAGGACGTCCGGGCGGGAGGTTCCGCCGGCCGCCGACACGAATTCGCGGAGCAGCGCTGGATAGACCTCCGCGCCCGGGGCGTCAAACCCGAGGAACTCGGGCTGGCCGGGTGCCCGTGGCACCTCGAGCCAGACGCGGACCACATCCCCACGCTGCTCGGTTCCCAGGGTCGGCTCGGAGACGTCGCTGGGCACCGGCTCCTCGACGTACCAGGTGCGGGCTCCGTGCTCGGCTCGCAGCGCGGCGAACCGGGACACCAGGTGCTGGGGTCGCTGCCACACCCAGGTCCAGCGAAGATGGCTGACGACGACCAGGTCGGGCAGGTCGGACGGGACCGGCGCCGACGCCGGTCGAACAGGTGGGCTGACGGTCTGGCCATCGAACATGGCTTTCTCCTCAGGGTCGTTGATCACGATCGGCGCGGGGGCCACGTCGGCCGGCGGGTCGACCCAGTCCCAGTGCGCCATCTGCGGTAGGAAGCCCGCGAGCAGCTCCGCCGCGGGCGATTGGAAGCGGTAGGCCGGCAGCTCCCGAGAGCGGGCGCCGGCAGCGGCGGTCCGCCAGGCGGTGGTGAAGAGGGTGTCCTGCCGACCTCCGCCGGTGGCACACACCACTCCCACCGGGTCGATGCGGCCGGCGGGCCGGGCCAGCAGCGAGTCCCAGTCGGCCGAGTCTACGTGGGGGTACCAGCACAGGCCGGTCAGCGGTACGCCGCGGGCCACCGCGAGCTCGCACTGCTCCACCATGTAGCGCAACCAGGAGGCCCGGTCGCTGGGGAAGCCGCGAAGGTTGGTCTCGGTCAGCATCATCGGCAGTCCGTAGCGGTCGGCGTACAGCTCGGCGATCCTCGCGAACCCCAGCGGGAAGGGAGACGGTGCGCGGCCGCCGGCGTCGTCGTACCACCACTCGTGAAAGGGGTAGTAGTCCAGGCCGAGGACGTCGACCTGCAGGGGTGGAACGGCCAGCGCCGCCTCGGCGCCCGCACGGACCAGTGCTCCCAGGTACGGCCGGCTCAGGTCGAGGTCATGCCCGAGCGCTAGGTCAAGGAAGACGTGGCGTCGGTCGTTGACCAGCGCCACGTGCTGCTCCGCGGTACCCGGCGCGCACTCGTGGTGCTCGCAGGTGTCCACCCAGACGTGCTGGGCGCTGGGACACAGCTGGCGCCAGATCCCGGCCGCTTCGCTCAGCGCCGGTAGCACGTTGGTCACCAGCCGGGCCATGCCCTCCAGGCCGGTGTCGTAGGGCGGCCACAGGGCCTCGTGTCCGGCGAAGCTGAGGGTGCTGAACGGCTCGTTGAACAGGGTGTACGCCTCTAGCCACGGATAGCGTTCCGCGACGGCCGCGGTGAAGCGGACGAAGGCGGGCCCGAAGCGGCGGTCGCGCAGACCGTCGTGCAGCCAGGCCGGGTAGCTCGTGTGATGCACCAGGTCCACGATCGGCGACAGACCAAGCTCGTGCAGGTGGGCCAGGATCGCATCCGTCGCGCTCCAGTCGTAGCGACCTGGCTCGGCCTCGACGCGGTGCCAGCGTATGGGGTAGCGAAGAGAGCGGACGTGCCCACGGAGGTCGGACAGGTCCTGTCTCCAGTGGTGGTCGTGGCGGGTGGACTCCACGATGTCGATCTCGTGCAGCGGCAGGTAGGTGCTCTCGAACCCGGCGATCAACGGGGTCGAGGACGGCGGAACAAGGCGTGCAGAAGTGTCGGGCGACACGGTGGCGGCTCCCGAGAGGCGGTACGCGTGGGTGCACCGGCTTTTCGACCACCCGGCCAAGTGGTACCCCCGCCTTGGCCTTCCAAACGGCATGGTGGAGAATGCCCGACCGGCCGCGTCGGCTGGCCGGGGCAGCTGGGCCGGCTCTGTCGCCGATCTCGTCGTCCGAGGTGGCGGGCGGGCTCAGGGAGCCGGAGGCTCACGCCGGGCGTTGCCGCGTCCAGTAGGCCCTCGCTCGGCCGCGGACGACCTCGAGCCACCGGTCGGCGACCGG
>DATHBQ010000054.1:0-18663 GCA_035296105.1 Propionibacteriaceae bacterium
GGAGTGCACGCGCAGTTCGTCGCCGGGCTGGTAGACCTGATGCTGGAACGGGCCGCCGCCGCGCGGGGCGACAACCCGGACCGTCCGGTCGCCGGGGACGGTCCGGTGGGGTGGTACGCGTGCTCGGCCGGATGCTGCCCGAACCTGCGCGAGCCGGGTCGGCCGGCCCTGGTCCAGACCCCTGGCTGAGACCGGAAAAGTCCCCGGCCAGACCGGGAATTTCGCTTCGTCCCCGGCGTTATAGAGGCGCGACCGTCAGTGGTGCGTGGTCCGGCGGCCGATGTGGTATGACTGCGCAGCGAAGTTTTGCGGATGATCTTGGGCCACCGCCCGGAGAGGGAAGAATGGCGACCGATTACGACGCCCCTCGTAAGACCGATGAAGAGCTGAACGAAGACAGCATCGAAGAGCTGAAGACCCGGCGGAACGACAAGAACTCGGGGAAGGTCGACGAGGACGAGGCGGAGGCCGCAGAGGCCTTCGAGCTGCCTGGCGCTGATCTGTCCCATGAGGAGCTGACCGTCCGGGTGCTGCCCCGGCAGGTCGACGAGTTCACCTGTGCCGGCTGCTTCCTGGTCCGGCACCGCAGCCAGATCGCCGAGGAGCGGGCCAACGGCGACGCCTACTGCTTCGACTGCGCCGGCTAGTGGATCCGGCGGCTCCTGCGGCGCGGGAAGCGCTCCGACCGAACAGACACGTCCACATGTCGATTTCTTGCACAAAAGTGCTGGCGCTTCCGCTGCACCTGTGATGACCTTCCTCTGGGGCGGCTAGCGAATGGTCGTGTCCGCCCCGCCAACGCTTTGGAGTGCCGGGCTGGTTGGGGGCAGTCGGTCCGGCCGGACGCCGCCTCGTGCTGAGCATGAGGCGGCGTCCGACGTTTCACGGCCGATGCCCGGAGCCTGTCGAAGGGCGCTGCCTGGACTTCGAGTGAGGCTCAGCCCGCATCACCCGCGTAGGGTCGGCGCATGCGGTACCGCGAGCGGTTGCACGTGCCGGTGCTCTGGTGGCTGCTGGCCGGCGGGCTCGCGCTGTCCCTGCTGCTCGCACTGGGCTTCTCCGCCGGGCCGGTCTGGGGAGTCGTCGCCGCGGTCGCCGGTCTGGCGGTGGCTACGGCGATCTTCGTGCAGGCCGCGGTGCGGATCGAGGTCGACGACGCCATGATCCGGGTCGGTCGGGCCCAGATCGAGCACCGCTACATCGGCGGCGCCGAGGCGCTCGACGCCGAGCAGACCCGGCGCCGGGCCGGGGTGGAGGCTGACGCCCGGGCCCACCTCGTGCTCCGTCCCTACGTCGGTACCGCGGTCGAGATCACCCTCGACGACCCGGACGACCCGGTGCCGTACTGGCTGGTCTCCTCCCGGAGCCCGAAGGCGTTGGCCGCCGCCCTGGCCGCCGCGGCCCCCGCCACTCGGCCGGATGCCGTCACCCCCCGCGAAACGCCCTAGGCTGTCCCGGTGAGTTCTGGCCCTGCCGCGTCCGCGGTCGAGGTGCTGCTGCTCCGGCTCGACCCCGGACTCGAGCCGCCGGCGTACGCGCACCCGGGTGACGCCGGGGCCGATCTGCGGTGCACCGAGGACTTCGTGCTCGGTCCCGGCGAGCGGCGGCTGGTCGGCACGGGGGTGGCGGTCGCGCTGCCCGACGGCTACGCGGCGTTCGTCCATCCGCGGTCCGGTCTGGCCGCGCGGCACGGCATCACCCTGGTGAACACCCCGGGCACGGTCGACGCCGGCTACCGGGGCGAGATCAAGGTGTGCCTGCTCAACACCGACCGGGCGCAGGCGGTCGCGTTCACCCGGGGGGACCGGATCGCCCAGCTGGTGGTCCAGCCGGTGAGCGCCGCCCGTTTCGTCCCGGTGACCGAGCTGCCGACATCGGTGCGCGGCGGTGGCGGGCACGGTTCGACGGGCGGGATACTGAGCACTTCGTCGCAGCAGTCAGGAGCATCGATGACCATTGCGGGTGGAATCGCGTGATCTTTCGTCGTAAGCGCAGGAACGAGGCCGACGAGGCCGAGCTCGAGGAGACCGCCGAGGCGACCACGGACGAGGACGCCGAGGCCGACGACGACGACACCCAGGACGCGGCGACGACGGCCGACGAGCCGAACCTCGCGGCCCTGGACGTCCTCGAATGGCGGACCGAAGGCCCCTGGGACATCTCCGAGGCGGACGACCTGACCGGCACCGACCAGGCCCCGAAGATCGACCTCGGCAGCCTGATCGTCACCGGGGTCCCCGGGTCGGAGCTCCGGCTGCAGGTCGCCGAGGAGACGAAGGAGATCGTCTCCGCGATGCTCATCATCGAGACCGCGGTGGACCTGGGGTCCGGCCGGACGCAGAAGTTCTCCTCGGCGCTGGAGCTCGGGGCGTACGCGGCTCCCCGCAGCGGCGGTCTGTGGGCCGAGCTGCGCGAGGAGATCTCGGCCGCCGCGACCGCCCAGGGCGGCTCGGCGTCGCTGCGTGAGGGACCGTTCGGGGTCGAGCTGCACCGGTTCATCCCGGTGACCACGCCGGACGGGGAGCAGGGCTACCAGCCGTCACGGATGTGGGTCGCGGAGGGTCCCCGCTGGCTGCTCCGCGGAATCGTCTACGGGCAGGCCGCGGTGGAGGAGGACCTGGAGTCGCCAGTGGTCACCGACGTATTGTCGGCCTTCCGTCAGGTGGTGGTCCGGCGCGGCGACGAGGCGATGGCCCCGGGCGACCTGCTGCCGCTGAGCATGCCGGCCACGGTGGGGGCGAGCGAGGAGACCTCCTGACCACGCCGGGAATAGTTGCCCGACGTGAGATGCTGGAAGAGGTAGGTGATATGCACATGACTATCAAAGAGAACGTCCTGCAGCGGGCCCTGCGTCGGTTCACCTCCTCCAACGCGGAGCTGGAGTCCGAGGATCTGCAGCGCACGGTTCGCGAAGAGGGCGCCGTCCCCATCCGGTCCTGCGAGGACCGACAGCAGGTCCAGCTGACCGGCACCGTCACCACCGTCACCATCAACCCCCACGGCGGTCATCCCGCGCTGGAGGTGGAGCTCCGGGACGGGTCGGGCGGGGTGACGCTGCTCTGGCTGGGCCGCCGGCAGATCCCCGGGATCGATCCAGGTCGCTCGCTGAAGGTCTGGGGCCGGATCAGCTGTCACGACGGCCGCCGGCTGCTGTACAACCCGCGCTACGAGCTGATGCCCTCGAGCTCGTGACGGAGTCCTCGGCGACCGCCGACGGCCTCTCGCCGACCGGCGAGTTCCGCTACGTCGAGGAGTTCGTCCGGCACGAGCTGTCGCAGTCCCTGGGCGGTCCGCGCGGGATGCTCGAGGCCGCGCTGCCCTTCGTTGCGTTCACCGTGGCCTGGATGGCCGGCCGCGAGCTCAATCCCGCGCTGGGCGCCGCCGTGGCGACGGCGGTGGTCCTGGCGGTGGTCCGGCTGGTCCAGCGCCAGTCGATCCGCTATGTGGCCACGGCGGTGCTGCCGACGGCGATCGCCGCGATCATCGCGCTGCGCACCGGCCGGGCCGAGGACGTGTTCCTGCCGGGCATCCTCTACAACGGCGGGCTTGCGCTGCTGTCGTTGTTCACCATCGCCATTCGCCGGCCGCTGGTCGGCTTCGTCATCGGCGCCGCCGTCGGCGACCCGACCGGGTGGGCCCAGGACCGCGGCCTGGTGCGGATGACCACCAAGCTCACCCTGGTCCTGGCCGTCCCGTACTTCCTGCGCTTCGCGATCCAGCTCCCGCTGTTCCTGGCCGGGCAGGTGGTCCTGCTCGGGATCGCGAAGGTCGTCCTCGGCTGGCCATTGCTGATCGCCGCCCTGGCCGTGATGGGCCTGATGCTGTCCAAGGGCCGGACCCCGATCGAGGAGTCGGTCCTCAGCGACGCCGCCGATCAGAAGGCTGAGGAAGGGGCGAGGTCGGACTGATCCGCCCCAACCACCGTTGGCGCCCTTCTGTCGTGCTTGCGGCCGCTATATCGGCCGCAAGGACGAGGAACGGGCGCAGACACGAGAAGCGGGGCGATCAGGTCGTCTGTACCCGGGGCGTGGCCGTGCGGGACACCGAGATCGAGCCGTCGCGCGGGCTGAGCATCTCCGCCAGCTCCTGCTCGTAGTCCTGTGCGGTGACGAACAGCAGCTCGTCGCCGGCCTCCAGGGAGCCGTCGATGTCGGGCGCCTGGGCGTGACCGTCGCGGATGACCGCCACCAGCACCACGTCGCCGGGCCAGCGCAGCTCGCCGATCCGCCGGCCGACGGTCGGACTGCTGGGCGGGAGGGTCATCTCCACCAGGTTGGTCGCCCCCTCGTGGAAGGTCAGCAGCCGGACCAGGTCCCCGACGGTGACGGCCTCCTCGACCAGGGCCGACATCAGCCGCGGGGTGGACACGGCCACGTCGACTCCCCACACCTCGTTGAACATCCACTCGTTCTTCGGGTGGTTGACCCGACCGACCGTACGCGGCACCCCGAACTCGGTCTTGGCCAGTAGCGACATCACCAGGTTGGCCTTGTCGTCACCGGTCGCGGCGATGGCCACGTCGCAGCTGTCCAGGCCGGCCTCCTCCAGCGAGGACAGCTCGCACGCGTCGGCGAGCAGCCACTCGACCTGGTCCACGGCCTCGGCCCGGATCGCCTGGGGGTCCTTGTCGATCAGCAGCACCTGATGACCGTTCTCCACCAGCTCGGCGGCGATGGAGCGGCCGACGTTCCCGGCCCCGGCGATGGCTACCCGCATCTGTGTCCTCCGGCTCGCGTCACTCGGGCCGTGGCGGGGCGGCCAGGACCGCCTCGACCTTGGCCAGCTCGCGGTCCAGGACCGCCGCGTACAAGAGGTCCCCGTCCTGGAAGATCGTGTTCGACCTCGGCACCATGCCGCTGCCCATCCGGAACACGAACGGCACCCGGGCTCCGGTGGCCTGCTCGATCTGGTGCACGGTCCTACCCACCCAGGAGCGGTCGACGTGCACCTCCATCAGCCGGACCGACCCCGACGGGTCGCGCCACTGCGGCTCCGATCCGGCCGGCAGCAGCCGGCGCAGCACCTGGTCCGACGCCCAGCGCACGGTGGCGACCGTGGGGATGCCCAGCCGTTCGTAGACCTCGGCGCGGCCCGGGTCGTAGATCCGGGCGACCACGTTCTCGACGTTGTACTTCTCGCGCACGACCCGCGCGGCGAGGATGTTGGAGTTGTCTCCCGACGACACGGCAGCGAACCCCTCGGCCTGCTCGATGCCGGCCTCCAGCAGCACCTCGCGATCGAAGCCGACGCCGCGCACCGTCTTGCCGGCGAAGTCCGGCCCCAGCCGGCGGAACGCCTCGACGTCCTGGTCGATCACCGCGACCGTGTGCCCGCGCTTCTCCAGGCTGCGGGCCAGCGTGGAGCCGACCCGGCCGCAGCCCATGATCACGATGTGCACATTCGGAAGTCTAGTGAACCGGGCACCTGAAGGATCCGCTGCGTATGGCCCCGAGCACTACGATTTTCGACTGTGGCGAACCTCTCCGACATCGGCAAACGCCTGCTGGTGGGCCCCAAGCTGCGGAGCACGCAGCTCGGAGAGACCCTGCTACCCAAGCGGATCGCGCTGCCGGTCTTCGCCTCCGACGCGCTGTCGTCGGTCGCGTACGCCCCGGACGAGATCCTGCTGACCCTCAGCCTGGCCGGCCTGGCCGCATACGCCTTCTCCTGGAAGATCGCCATCCTGGTCGCGATCGTGATGCTGGTGGTGATCGCCTCCTATCGGCAGAACGTCCACGCCTATCCCTCCGGCGGCGGTGACTACGAGGTCGCCACGGTCAACCTCGGCCCGAAGGCGGGCTTGACGGTGGCCAGCGCCCTGCTGGTCGACTACGTCTTGACCGTCGCGGTGTCCATCTCCTCCGGAGTGCAGAACGCCAAGTCACTGCTGCCGTTCATCGACGGCCGGGAGGCCTGGGTGGCCTCGATCGCGGTGCTGGTCCTGATGGTGCTGAACCTGCGCGGGGTACGCGAGTCCGGCACGTTCTTCGCCATCCCGACGTACTGCTTCATGATCGGCATCCTGGCGATGATCGGCTGGGGCCTGTTCCGGATCCTGGTGCTGGGCCAGGAGGTCCGGGCGCACAGCGCCCAGTACGGCATCGAGCCCGATCCCGACTACGCCAACTTCGCCGGCCTGGCCATGGTCTTCCTGCTGGCCCGGACGTTCTCCTCCGGGTGCGCTGCGCTGACCGGGGTGGAGGCCGTCTCCAACGGGGTGCCGGCCTTCCGCAAGCCCAAGAGCCGCAACGCGGCGACCACGCTGCTGCTGCTCGGCACCATCGCGGTGACCATGCTGATCGGGGTCGTCACCCTGGCCAACCTGACCCAGCTGAAGCTGATCGACGCCGGGCACTCGCACTACACCCTGAACGGCGAGCGGGTCGAGGTGATGGAGGAGACCGCCATCGGCCAGCTGGCCCGGGCGGTGTTCGACCACTTCCCGCCGGGCTTCTACTTCGTCGTCATCGCCACCATGCTGATCCTGTTCCTGGCGGCGAACACGGCCTTCAACGGCTTCCCGGTGCTCGGCTCGGTCCTGGCCCGGGACGGGTTCCTACCCCGCCAGCTGCACACCCGCGGCGACCGGCTCGCCTACAGCAACGGCATCATCGTGCTCGCCATCGCGGCGATCGTGCTCATCGTGTCCTTCCAGGCCGACGTCACCGCGCTGATCCAGCTCTACGTCGTCGGGGTGTTCGTGTCCTTCACCGTCAGCCAGGCCGGCATGATGCGGCACTGGACCCGGAACCTGAAGACCGAGACCAACCCGGCCACGCGCGGGCAGATGCAGCGCTCCCGGGTCGTCAACGGCATCGGCCTGACCATGACCGGCACCGTGCTGGTGATCGTGCTGGTGGCCAAGTTCACCCAGGGCGCGTACATCGCGATCATCGCGATGGCCGTGCTCTTCGGGGTGATGCGGCTGATCCGGCGGCACTACGAGTCGGTGGCCCGGGAGACCGCGCTGGTCGAGGGCGAGGACCGGACGCTGCCCAGCCGGGTCCGCGCCATCGTCCTGGTCAGCAAGCTGCACAAGCCGACCCTGCGGGCCCTCGCCTTCGCGAAGGCGGCCCGGCCGAGCACCCTGGAGGCCCTGACCGTCGACGTCGATCCGGACGAGACCGCGCGGCTGGTCAAGCTCTGGGAGCAGTCCGACCTCGACATCCCGCTGAAGGTGGTCGCCTCGCCGTACCGGGAGGTCACCAACCCGATCATCGACTACGTCCGGAACCTGCGCAGCGAGAGCCCACGGGACGTCGTCACGGTCTACATCCCCGAGTACGTGGTGGGCCACTGGTGGGAGCAGATCCTGCACAACCAGAGCGCGCTCCGGCTGAAGGGCCGGCTGCTCTTCACCCCCGGCGTGATGGTGACCTCGGTGCCCTACCACCTGGCCTCCTCGAGCCGGGCCGAGGAGCGGTTGGAGCGGGAAGCGGTCAGCGACAACTTCCGCCGCTCCCTGCGGCGGTGATTCGCGGATCCGCGAATCACCGGAATCGACCGTCCTTCGTCGGTAACATCCGGCCCGTGACTTCGGGTGCAGTCCGCCGCGTCAGACTCTGTGCCGGTCTGGCGACCATGATCGTGACCTTCGTCGTGGGCAGCTGCGGCAATCCGCAAGCGACGACGGGCACAGAGACGGCCGCACCGACCGCAACGCTCCAGTCCACCACCAGCCCTGCGGTCACGGACACGCCGTCTCCACTACCCACGGACAGCCCCTCAGTCGGAACCGGGACGCCCTCGGTGGAGCCCAGGAGCCCGGGATCCGGCGGAAGCGACGAGCCGCCCGTGCTGGACGAGGGCTCCTCGGGCCGCGCCCTGACCACCGCCGACTTCTTCTCCACCCCGGACGACTGGGCCGACGGACGATTCGACGTCGCGGGCCAGCAGGACCTGCCCGGCATCGGCGGCCCGCTGGTCGGCTGCACCGAACGGCCGTCGGAGAACAGCCCCACGATCGAACTGCGGCTGGCCAACAACTTCAGACAGATCTCGATGCAGGTCGGCCAGAGCGACGACTCACCCTCCTCCGATGTCGAGGTCAACGTCCAGCTGCTGGGCAACGAGGAGTACATCGACACCGTGCAGGTGCCCTTCAACCAGATTCGGACGTTCCGGGCCTCGGTCGCGAACGTCAACGCTCTCAAGATCCAGTTCTGGATCGGCAAGAAGGGCTGCGAGTACACCGAGCGCGTCGAGGCCGTGCTGATGGATCTAAAGGTCGAGTGAACGCAGCGCCGCCAGGTCGTTCGGGCCTGGTCGACCGACTGGCGAAGAGCTCTGCGCTTTCCGTCGGCGTCTCGGTCCTGACCATCGTGGGCGGACTGATCGCCATAATCAGCTTCGCTCTCTACGCCGTCGACCGGTGGGGTGGCGGCGACGGGACTACGGCGCCACCCGAGGCGATGCGCACTCCGTCGTCGAGCGGGCCGACACCCGTGCCGAGCTCTGGACCTCCGCCGCCGAGCGTCACGGATCCCACGGTCCACTCCGTCTGCCTGAGCGACCAGCAGGACGAGGTCGACTGCCGGGAGCCTCATCGCCTGGAGCGATTCGGTGGTTCCTGCTCCACTGCGGGGATGCTGGAGTACATGGCCGGAAGGGCGGGGAGAGATGTGGTGCTCGCGGATGTCCGCGAGGTCTCCGGTGCCTGTGTCATCGACAACCCCATCGAGGTCGCCGAGACCGCGGCCGGCGTCCTGGCCGGATCGAACCACGACGCATGGCGTCGATGCCTCGACGACCGGCAGGGTCGGTTGGTGCCGTGCTCGAAGGAGCATACGGGTGAGTACATCGCCACCGGGGAGGCCCGCAAGGCCAATCAGGAGGAGTGCGAGAAGGCGGCCGAGGCGTACATGAACCAGACGTTGACGAATGTCGGTGATCTGCTGACCGTCCGGGTTATCAGCGAGGTCGATCCCGACCCGAGCTCGCCCCGCTGCCTGATCGCCGTGCGCGGTAGTCAGCCGCTGACCGCGTCGGTGCGGAACCTCGGGGTCCGCCCGGTCCCGATCCGGAGATGACCGCGATGCGCCCTGAGCCTGTCGAAGGGCGTCCGGCGGTCGACCCTTCGACAAGCTCAGGGCGCAACCCGGTCGGTCCGGTGGAGGTGGGACCGGTCGCCCACGGCGGGCACTGCGTGGCCCGGCACGAGGGCCGGGTGATCTTCGTCCGGCACGCCCTGCCCGGCGAGCGGGTGCTGCTGCAGATCACCGATGACAGCCACGACCGGTTCTGGCGCGCGGACGCGGTGGAGGTCCTGGCGGCCAGCCCGGACCGGGCGGACCCGCCCTGTCCCATCGCCCGTCCCGGCCTGTGCGGTGGCTGCGACTTCCAGCACGCAGCGCTGCCCGCCCAGCGCCGGTTGAAGACCGCGGTGGTGGCCGAGCAGCTGCGACGGCTGGCCGGGATCCGATGGACCGGCGAGGTGGCGGAGGTCAGTACGCCGGAGACCGCCGACGGCCTGCACTGGCGGACCCGGATGCGCTACGTCACCGACGAAGCCGGCCGGGTCGGGCTCCGGGCGCACCGGTCGCACCAGGTGGTCCCGCTGCCGCCCGGAGGCTGCCGGATCGCCGCACCGGGGGCGCTGAGCGGGGAGGAGGGCGTGGTGACCGAGATGGCTGCCGGTCGCCGCTGGGCGGTGGACGCGGCG
This sequence comes from Propionibacteriaceae bacterium, assembly GCA_035296105.1. Lineage (GTDB taxonomy): Bacteria > Actinomycetota > Actinomycetes > Propionibacteriales > Propionibacteriaceae > Microlunatus. The sequence goes on from DATHBQ010000054.1 coordinate 9,662, forward strand.
GGCTTCTGGCAGGTGCATCCGGCGGCGGCGGACACGCTGGTCCAAGCGGTGCTGGACGGCCTGCGGCCGGAGCCGGCGGAGCGGGCCCTCGACCTGTACGCCGGAGTCGGCCTGTTCGCCGGCGCGCTGGCCGACGCCGGCTGCCGGGTCTGGGCCGTTGAGGGCAACCGGCCGGCCGCCGCCCTGGCCGAGCAGAACCTGGCCGACGTCGCCGATCGGGTGGAGGTGCGCGCCGGCCGGGTGGAGCGGGTGCTGCGGTCGCTGCCGCAGCGGATCGACCTGGTGGTGCTGGACCCGCCCCGCACCGGTGCGGGACGAGCGGTCGTGGCCGCCCTGGTCGCCCGTCGGCCGCGCGCCATCGCCTACGTGGCCTGCGACCCGGCGGCCCTGGCCCGCGACCTCGCCACCGCCGCGGATCTCGGCTACCGCGCGGAGCCGATCACCGCGTACGACGTGTTCCCGATGACCCACCACGTGGAGTGCGTCGCCATTCTCGTGCCTGGATCTGCTACGCGCGTTTCACCGACACCCCGATGGCCTGACCAGTGAAACGTGTAGCAGATCCAGGCGCGATGCCCCGTACGGCGGGTCGGTCCCTGGCGCTAGGGTGCGAGAAACGTCACGTCCGCCTGGTATCTTGACGTCAAGATACTTTTCTCGACCCGACGGAGAGTCCCATGAGCGTGAACAGCTTCGGTGCCAGGTCCACCCTCACGGTGGGGGAGGACTCGTTCGAGATCTTCCGGCTGGACGCGGTCGACGGGGCCGACTTGCTGCCGTACAGCCTGAAGATCCTGCTGGAGAACCTGCTGCGGACCGAGGACGGCGCCAACATCACCGCCCACGACATCCGCACGCTGGCCGCCTGGGACGCCGAGGCCGAGCCCACCGAGGAGATCCAGTTCACACCGGCCCGGGTGATCATGCAGGACTTCACCGGGGTGCCCTGCGTGGTCGACCTGGCCACCATGCGCGAGGCCATGGCCGACATGGGCGGAGACCCGGCCAAGATCAACCCGCTAGCCCCGGCCGAGCTGGTCATCGACCATTCGGTGATCGCCGACGTCTTCGGCACCGCGGACGCCTTCACCCGCAACGTGGAGATCGAGTACGGCCGCAACCGCGAGCGGTACCAGTTCCTGCGCTGGGGCCAGACGGCCTTCGACGACTTCAAGGTGGTGCCGCCGGGCACCGGGATCGTGCACCAGGTCAACATCGAGCACCTGGCCCGCGTCAGCTTCACCCGCAACGGCCAGGCCTACCCGGACACCTGTGTCGGGACCGACTCGCACACCACCATGGTCAACGGGCTGGGCGTCGTCGGCTGGGGCGTGGGCGGCATCGAGGCCGAGGCGGCAATGCTGGGCCAGCCGGTCTCGATGCTGATCCCGCGGGTGGTCGGCTTCAAGCTCTCCGGTGCGATGCCCGAGGGCGCGACGGCCACCGACCTGGTGCTGACCATCACCGAGATGCTGCGGCAGCACAAGGTGGTCGGCAAGTTTGTGGAGTTCTACGGACCTGGCGTCTCCCAGGTCCCGCTGGCCAACCGCGCCACCATCGGCAACATGAGCCCCGAGTACGGCTCGACCATCGCGGTGTTCCCGATCGACGGCAAGACCACCGAGTACCTGCGGCTGACCGGACGCAGCGACGCCCAGATCGCCCTGGTCGAGGCGTACGCGAAGGAGCAGGGCCTCTGGCACGATGACGACCGGGAGCCGCGCTACTCGGAGTACCTCGAGCTGGACCTGAGCACCGTCGTCCCGAGCATCGCCGGGCCGAAGCGCCCTCAGGACCGGGTCGTCCTGGCCCACGCCAAGGAGGGCTTCCGCGAGGCCCTGGCCGACTACGCAGCCGACGACCAGGTCGAGCCCGGGCAGGCGGACCCGGACCGCCGGGTCGACGACGCGCCCAAGCTGAACGGCTACGACGAGTCGGTCGCGGAGACCTTCCCCGCCTCCGATGCGCCGAGCCACAGCGACGACAACACCGCGAGCGACCCGCACGAGTACGGCGAGGGCGTGCCGGCCGACATCGGACGGCCGACGAGGCGGGTGCCGGTCACCCTGGCCGACGGCAGCAGCTTCGAGCTCGACCACGGCGCGGTGGTCATCGCCGCCATCACCTCCTGCACCAACACCTCCAACCCCAGCGTGATGATCGGCGCGGCGCTGGTGGCGAAGAAGGCCGTGGAGCGGGGCCTGACCCGCAAGCCGTGGGTGAAGACCACGCTGGCCCCGGGGTCGAAGGTGGTCAGCGACTACTACGACCGGTCGGGCCTGACCCCGTACCTGGACAAGCTCGGCTTCAACCTGGTCGGCTACGGCTGCACCACCTGCATCGGCAACTCCGGACCCCTGATCCCGGAGGTCAGCGCGGCCGTCCAGGAGCACGACCTGGCCGTCGTCTCGGTGCTGTCGGGCAACCGGAACTTCGAGGGCCGGATCAACCCCGACGTGAAGATGAACTACCTCGCCTCGCCGCCGCTGGTGGTGGCGTATGCACTCGCCGGGACGATGGACATCGACCTGCTGCACGACTCCCTGGGTGCCGACGAGCAGGGCAACGACGTGTACCTGCGCGACGTCTGGCCCACCGGGGCCGAGATCGAGGAGATCGTGGCCTCGGCGATCGGTGCGGAGATGTTCACCGACTCCTACTCCGACGTATTCGCCGGGGACGAGCAGTGGCGGTCCCTGCCCACCCCGGAGGGGGAGACCTTCGCCTGGGATCCCGAGTCCACCTACGTGCGCAAGCCGCCCTACTTCGAGGGCATGCCGGCCGATCCGGAGCCGGTCACCGACATCAGCAGCGCCCGGGTCCTGCTCAAGCTCGGCGACTCGATCACCACCGACCACATCTCGCCGGCCGGCTCCATCAAGGCCGACTCGCCGGCCGGGAGCTACCTGTCCGAGCACGGGGTCGACCGGCGCGACTTCAACTCCTACGGATCCCGCCGGGGCAACCACGAGGTGATGATCCGGGGCACCTTCGCCAACATCCGGCTGCGCAACCAGCTGGCCCCCGGCACCGAGGGCGGGTTCACCCGGGACTTCACCCAGGCGGACGGCCCGGTGACCACGGTGTACGAGGCCTCCGAGCACTACCTGGCGGCCGGCACCCCGCTGGTGGTCCTGGCCGGGAAGGAGTACGGCTCCGGCTCGTCCCGCGACTGGGCGGCCAAGGGGACGGCGCTGCTGGGGGTCAAGGCGGTCGTCGCCGAGTCCTACGAGCGGATCCACCGCTCCAACCTGATCGGGATGGGCGTACTGCCGCTGCAGTTCCCGGAGGGTCAGAACGCCGAGTCGCTGGGCCTCACGGGGGAGGAGACGTTCGAGATCACCGGCGTGGCTGCCCTGAACGAGGGCAGCACACCGCGGACCGTCTCGGTGACGGCCGGCGATGTCCGGTTCGACGCGGTGGTCCGGATCGACACTCCCGGCGAGGCGGACTACTACCGCAACGGCGGGATCATGCAGTTCGTCCTCCGCTCGCTGCTGCGCAGGACCTGAGCCGATGCGCCTGTGCGTCCATGAGTTCGTGACCCTCGACGGCGTGATGCAGGGCCCGGGCGGTCCCGACGAGGACCGCAGCAACGGCTTCGCCTACGGCGGATGGCTGGTCCCGTACGCCGACGAGGACTTCGGCCGGATCGTCGACGGCTGGTTCGCCGATGCCAAGGCGATCCTGCTCGGGCGGACCACCTACCAGATGATGCAGCCGTACTGGTCGTCGGTGACCGACCCCGGGAACCATGTGGCCACGGTGCTGAACACCTTCCCGAAGTACGTCGCCTCCACCACGCTGACCGAGCAGACGGCGAGCTGGGACAACAGCACGGTGCTGGACGTATCGGTGTCCGACCGGGTCCTGGAGCTGAAGGACCGGCCGGGCGGGGAGCTGCAGGTGCACGGCAGCTGGCAGCTGGTGCGGACCCTGCACGACGCCGGACTGATCGACGTCTACCGGCTCATGGTGTTCCCGGTCGTCGTGGGCGAGGGCAAGCGGCTGTTCGAGCCCGGGTCGGTGCCGTCGGGGTTCCGGACGTTGAGCTCTGAGCTGACGGCCACCGGCGTCGTCTCCCTGGTGCTCGAGCCCGCGCCGCTGGCCGAGGCCCGTACCTTCGTGGTCGAGGACGGTCGCGAGACCGTCGCCTAGGGTCGGGGCGCTCGATGGGACTGTGGGGTGAGGCGATCCTGCCGCGCGTGGTCGACCGCGCCCTGGGTACCCCGGACGTGGCCGCCCGACGGGCGCGGACCCTGGCCGGGCTGGGTGGCCAGGTGCTGGAGATCGGCTTCGGATCCGGCCTGAACCTCCGCCACTACCCCCCGGAGGTCGAGCGGGTGCTGGCCGTCGAACCGTCGGAGCTGGCCTGGCGCCTCGCCCAGCCCCGGATGGGAAAGGGCGCACCGCCGGTCGAGCGGGTCGGGCTGGACGGGGCTCGGCTCCCCCTGCCCGGCGGGTCGGTGGATGCGGTGGTCTCCACCTTCACCCTGTGCACCATCCGGGACGTGGCCGCGGCGCTGACCGAGATCCGCCGGGTGCTGCGGCCGGGCGGTGCGCTGCACTTTCTCGAGCACGGCCGGGCGCCGGACGAGTCGGTACGCCGGTGGCAGCGCCGGCTGCAGCCGCTGCAGAGCCGGCTGGTCGGTGGCTGCCGTCTGGACCGCCGGATTGACGAGCTGGTCGCCGGCGCCGGGCTGGAGGTGGTGGAGCTGACCACCGAGTACGGCGAAGGGCCGAAGTTCTTCAGCTACCTGTACGGGGGCCGAGCGGCGGCAGGCTGAGCCGCCGGAACGCCTCGTTCAGCACCGTCCTCCGGGCCGGCCGGTCGCCGTGCCCAGATGTTCACGGTCAGTACCCGCAGCCGCGGCTGCTCCTCGCGGAGACAGGGTCATGGGACCGACCCTAGGGTGACCTCGGCCGTCCCGGATCGGGTGGGGGGCCGCATCTGTTCCGGTGCCGCTCGCCGAAGAAACGTTTGACGTCCGGTCCGGCGGCGTACGGACCAGGTAAGACCTCCTCAACCGCGATCCCCGAAGAAGCCTGGCTCTGATACCTGCCCATCTGCGCTCCATCGGCACCGCTGTGCCTCCTACGGTGCTGACCCAGCCGCACGTCCGTGACCTGCTGACCGGCCAGCCCGGACTGGACCGGCGGACGTCCCGGCTGCTGCGGGCGGCCTTCGACGCGTCGGAGATCGACACCCGGCACACCGTGCTCGAGGAGCTGAGTGCCGACCGGCCGGAGGCCGAGCGCCTGTTCATGGACGCCGCCGACTCCCTGCTGGCTCCCGGCACCCGCACCCGCAATGGCCTCTATCAAAGGTACGCACCGGAGCTGCTGACCGCGGCGTCCGCCGATGCGTTGCGGTCCGGTGACGTCGACCCCGCCGACGTCACCCACGTGGTCACCGTGTCCTGCACGGGGTTCTTCGCTCCCGGCCCTGACCAGGTGCTGGTAGAGCGGTTGAGGCTCGACCCGAGCGTGGAGCGCTTCCATCTCGGCTTCATGGGCTGCCATGCCGCCTTTCCCGCCCTGCGGGCGGCCCGTGCCTTCTGTGCGGCGCGGCCCGATGCCGTGGTACTTGTCGCCTGCGTGGAGCTGTGCAGCCTGCACCTCCAGCCGCCCACCGACCACGACCGCATCCTGGCCTCCGCACTGTTCGCCGACGGCGCGGCGGCCGTGGTGGTGACCGCCGCGCCATCGCCGGCCGGCCGGGCGTCGCTGCGGCTGGACGCCCTGCGCACCGAGCTCACCGGGTCGGGGAGCGAGGACATGACCTGGACCATCGGGGACACCGGCTTCGAGATGGTGCTCAGCAGCTATGTGCCCCGCCTGCTCGGCGAGCGGCTCGAGAAGATGGTGGCCCCGGTGTTCGACGCCGACCCGGAGCTGACCGGACGCCCGTTCGCCGTGGTGCCGCGCTGGGCGGTGCACCCGGGCGGCCCCAGCATCCTGGAAAAGGTGCAGCAGGCGCTGGCTCTGGACGGCGACCAGCTGGCGCCGTCCCGCGACGTCCTGCGTCGCCACGGCAACATGTCCAGTGTCACCGTTCTGTTCGTGCTCCGCGACATTCTTCTCGGCCCAACGCCGGGCCAGCCCGAGCGGGTCTGCGCCTTGGCGTTCGGACCGGGGCTCACAGTGGAGACCGCGCTGCTGACCCACGGGGCCGCCGCGTGATCGACCTGGCCTGCCGGGACCGCGGGATCCGCGAGCTGATGGACGACCCGGACGCCGACCTGGCTGCGCTGCGCCGGACGTACGGGCAGTTCCGGCTGGTCAACCGCCTGTTGTCGGGTTGGCGGCAGCGCTACCGCCAGGACATCCGACCGCTGCTCTCGGCCGACCGGGAGACGACACTCCTCGACGTCGGTTGCGGCGGCGGCGACGTGGCCCGGGCCCTGGCCGGCTGGGCCGCCCGCGACCGACTGCGGCTTCGCATCACCGGCGTCGATCCCGACCCGCGGGCCTACGCGTACGCGCTCGGGGGCGGCGACACGGAGCACGTGGACTTCCGGTGCTGCTCCAGCACGGACCTTGTGACCGAAGGTCGGCAGTTCGACGTGGTCATCTCCAACCACCTGCTGCACCACCTGGACGACAGTCAGCTGTCCGCGCTGCTGGCCGACTGCGAGGTTCTCGCCCGCCGACACGTGCTGCACAACGACCTCGCCCGCTCCCGGGTCGCCTACGCCGCCTACGGCCTGGTGAGCCGGCCGGCCGGCTCGAGCTCGTTCCTGCGCACCGATGGGCTGCGCTCGATCCGGCGGAGCTACCGACGGGGCGAGCTGGCCGCCGTGGTGCCGAACCGGTGGCAGGTGCGCCACGCGTTCCCGTTCCGGCTGCTGCTGCGGTGGGCGGCCGATGGCTAGGTCGGCGGTCCTGGAGCGCGGACTCGTGACGGCGGCGGCGACCAGCTACGCCGCCAACTGCGCGCTCGGCACCTCGGTGGCCACCGGGCTGCTGGACACCCGCGACTACCGCTGGCTGCACCACGCGCTGTACCTGGCGACGTCGGCACTGACCGGAGCGGCGGTGGTAGCGCTGGTGGCTCGGCGTCACCCCGGGGGCTGGACGCTGCTGCCCACCCTGCTGCCGCTGGCGGCTCTGCCGCGGGCCAGCGCGCGGACCCCACGGCATGCTCGCCTGGGCCTCAGCGCGGCCCCGTTCTACCTGGCGACCCTGCGCCGGGCGTGGAGGTGACAATGGACTTTCTCGAGGTGGTCAGGCGGCGCAAGACGACCAACGGGCCATTCCTGCCGGACCCCGTCTCGGTGGAGCACCAGCGGCTGCTGATGGAGGTGGCCGGGCGGGCGCCGTCGCAGCTGAACTCGCAGCCGTGGCGGTTCGTCATCGTCGAGTCGCGGGACACCATCGGACAGATCGCGGCGATCAGCGGTGCCAGCATGACCGAGGCCATGTCGAACGGCACGTTCTTCGAGCGCTACAAGCGCTACTTCCGGTTCAGCGCGGAGGAGATGGCGACCCGGCGCGACGGGATGCTGTTCGACCGGCTGCCCGCGCCGCTGCGGCCCTTCACCCGCCAGGTGTTCACCGCCCGTGGCCAGAAGCTGATGAACGCCCTCCGGGTGCCGCAGACCCTCGGCGAGGAGAACCGCAAGCTGGTGGCGGGCGCGCCGCTCCTGCTCGGGGTGATGCTGGACCGAGCGGAGTACCGGCCGGGAGAGCTGTCGTCGTTCTACTCGGTGTTCAGCATGGGCGCAGCGATGGAGAACGTCTGGCTGACCACCGTCGAGCTCGGAATGGGCATCCAGTTCATCTCGTTCCCTATGGAGGTGCCCGGCGCGTGGGAACGGATCGAGCGGTTGCTGCAGGTGCCGGATGAGCTGGAGCTGATGGCGGTCTACCGGCTGGGCTACGTGCCCGCCGAGCAGCGGCGGCCGGCCATCGACTGGTCCAGCCACGAGCGCAAGCGGGTGTCGCAGTACGTCTTCCGGGAGGACTGCGCGACGCCCCAGACGGGTTGGGACGAGGGCACCACGCCCTAGTGTCGGGCAAGGGACGTCTCCAACCGCTTCGGGATGCCGAGGCACGCACTCCCTCGTAGGCCTGCGATGCCACACCCGGACGGTGCCAACCGGCGAGGCTGCTCAGCGCAGGGCGTCCCGGATCCGCTGCCCGAACGCGGCCATCTCACCGGCCCCGTACTTGGTCCGCGGCCAGAAGAAGCCGCGCAGCCCGTCACCCTTGGTCCGCGGCACCACGTGCACGTGCAGGTGAGGCACTGACTGGCTCACCACGTTGTTCACCGCGACGAAGGTGCCCTCGGCGCCCAGCGCCGGACCCAGGGCCCGGGCGACCCGCTGCGCCGCGCTCAGCACCGGCACCATCAGCTCCGTGGGGAGATCGAGCAAAGTATCGGCGTGACGGACGGGGGAGACCAGCACATGACCCTTGAACACCGGCCGGTGGTCCAGGAACGCCAGCACGTCCTCGTCCCGCAGCACCACCTCCGCGTCCAGCTCGCCGGCGACGATCTGGCACACGATGTCGGTCACGGCGGACAGCGTAGATGCACTGTTGATTCGAACGGGTATTCGATATGCTGGTCGGTATGTCGACTCCGTACGCGCCACCCGGCTGGCCGGACCGGGTCCGGCCGCCCGGGGTGCCGCACTGGGAGGCCGACGCCGTGGCGTACCTCTTCGACTGCTGTCCCGCTGACTTCCGAGCCTACGTCGTGCTGCGGAACCACCCGATCGTGCTGGCGCACTTCGCCTCGCACTTCGTGGCCGGCCAGACCCGGGCCATGGAGGAGGGCCTCGCCGCCGCGCGCACCTCGCTGCGGGACTACGTCGAGCCGCGCGTCCTCGAGGACGCGACCCAGGCCTGGCTGGAGCAGGCGGCCCGGCTGGTCCGGACCCGGCGGGCCGTGGCCCTGATCGAGGAAGCCCTGCGCGGCCAGCGGTTCCGTCCGAAACTCTGACGGTCGAAGTATCAGGTCGCCGGGTTGACCACTCCTCGGAGAAAGAGGCATC
>DATHBQ010000055.1:0-3135 GCA_035296105.1 Propionibacteriaceae bacterium
ACGGCGGACCTGCTGCACACCGCCAAGCGGCACGGCCTGTCCGACGGCCAGATCGCCGCCCTCCGGCACCTCTCCGAGGACGTGGTCCGGGGCGTCCGCTGGGCCCTGGGCGTCCGGCCGGTCTACAAGACCGTCGACACCTGCGCGGCCGAGTTCGCCGCGCGTACGCCGTACCACTACAGCAGCTACGACGACGAGACCGAGGTGGCCCCACGGACCCGGCCGGCGGTGCTGATCCTGGGCAGCGGACCGAACCGGATCGGCCAGGGGATCGAGTTCGACTACTCCTGCGTGCACGCCGCGCTGGCCCTCTCGGCCGCGGGCTATGAGACGGTGATGGTCAACTGCAACCCGGAGACCGTGTCCACCGACTACGACACCGCCGACCGGCTGTACTTCGAGCCGCTGACCATCGAGGACGTGCTCGAGGTGGTGCACGCCGAGCGGCAGGCCGGGCCGGTGGCCGGGGTGATAGTCCAGCTCGGCGGGCAGACCCCGCTGCGGCTGGCCCAGGCCCTCAAGGATGCCGGCGTGCCGGTGGTCGGCACCTCGCCTGAGGCCATCCACCTGGCCGAGGACCGCGGGGCGTTCGCCGATGTGCTGGCCGATGCTGGCCTTCTGGCACCCAAGTACGGCCTGGCCCGGTCCTTCGAGCAGGCCCGGGTGATCGCGACCGAGATCGGCTACCCGGTGCTGGTCCGGCCGTCCTACGTACTGGGCGGCCGGGGTATGGAGATCGTCTACGACGAGACCACCCTGGAGGCCTACATCGAGCGGGCGACCGAGGTGTCGCCGTCCCACCCGGTGCTGGTCGACCGGTTCCTCGACGACGCGGTGGAGATCGACGTCGACGCACTGTTCGACGGCACCGATCTCTACCTCGGCGGGGTGATGGAGCACATCGAGGAGGCCGGCGTGCACTCCGGCGACTCGGCCTGCGCCTTGCCGCCGATCACCCTGGGGGCGGAGGTGGTGCAGCGGATCCGCACCTCGACCGATGCGATCGCCCGGGGCGTCGGGGTGCGCGGCCTGATCAACATCCAGTACGCGCTGGCCGGGGACACGCTGTACGTGCTGGAGGCCAACCCGCGCGCCTCGCGTACGGTGCCGTTCGTCTCCAAGGCCACCGCCACCCCGCTGGCCAAGGCCGCCGCCCGGGTGATGCTGGGCAGCAGCATCGCCGACCTGCGCGCCGAGGGCGTGCTGCGGGCCGGCGGCGACGGCACCACCGAGCAGAGCGGGCCGATCGCGGTCAAGGAGGCGGTGATGCCGTTCAACCGCTTCCGGACGGTGGAGGGCGTCTCGGTCGACACCATCCTCGGGCCGGAGATGAAGTCGACCGGTGAGGTGATGGGGCTCGACCTCGGCTTCGGCACCGCCTTCGCCAAGAGCCAGGTCGCCGGCTTCGGGCCGCTGCCCACCAAGGGCACGGTGTTCGTCTCGGTGGCCAACCGGGACAAGCGCTTCGTGATCTTCCCGGTCAAGCGGCTGGCCGACCTCGGCTTCGAGATCCTGGCCACCGCGGGGACCGCCTCCATGCTGCGCCGGCACGGTGTGGTGGTGACCACGGTGCGCAAGTACAGCCAGGGCTCCGGACCGCAGGGCGAGCCGACCATCGTGCAGATGATCACCGACGGCGAGGTGGACCTGATCTTCAACACCCCGCACGGGCTCAGCCCGGACGGTCGGCCACGCTTCGACGGCTACGAGATCCGGACCGCGGCGGTGCTGCGCAACGTGCCCTGCGTCACGACGGTGCAGGGACTGGCCGCCGCCGTGCAGGGCATCGAGGCGATCCGGTCCGGCAACGTCGGGGTCCGCTCGCTGCAGTCCTGGTTCGCCGACTCGCACTGATGGGGGCCGCCTACACCCGTGCCGTCCGGCCCCTGCTGTTCTCGGCCTTCGGCGGGGACGCGGAGCGGGTGCACGAGGCGACGCTGCGGGCGATCGCCGCGGTGGGCCGGATACCGCCGGCCCGGGCCGGGCTGACCGCGCTGGCCGCTCGGCACCGGACGCCGGTCACCGTGGCCGGGATCGAGTTCCCGGGTCTGGTCGGCCTGGCGGCCGGGATGGACAAGAACGGCGTCGCCGTCCGGTCATGGGGCGCCCTGGGCTTCGGGCACGTCGAGCTCGGCACGGTCACCGCCTACGCGCAGCCGGGCAACGACCGGCCACGGCTGTTCCGGCTGCCGCAGAGCCGGGCGCTGGTGAACCGGATGGGGTTCAACAACCGTGGGGCCGCGGCGCTGGCCGTGCGGCTGCGCGCCGCCGGGGTGGCGCGGGGCAACCGCGCGGTCGGCATCCCGGTGGGGGTCTCGATCGGCAAGACCAAGATGACGCCGCTGGCCGAGGCCACCCGGGACTATCTCACCTCGTTCCGGCTGCTGGCTCCCTACGCCGACTACCTGGCCGTCAACGTGTCCAGCCCCAACACCCCCGGGTTGCGCTCGCTGCAGGACGCCGACACCCTGGCCGAGCTCCTGGCTGCCCTGGTGGCCGAAGCGCGCACGCTGGCCGGGGCGGAGCCGCCGGTACCGATCCTGGTCAAGCTGGCGCCGGACCTGACTGAGGACGCGCTCGAGCACGCGCTGGAGGTCGCCGAACGTGCGGGCGCCGCCGGCCTGATCGCCACCAACACCACTCTGGGCCGCGACGGACTGCATCCGGACGAGCAGGACCGCGGCCGGGAGGCGGGCGGGCTGTCCGGCGCACCGCTGACCGCGCGGGCGCGGGCGGTCGTCGCCTTCCTGGCCGCCCGGACCGCGCTGCCGGTGATCGGGGTCGGCGGCATCCTGACCCGCGACGACGGGCAGGCGATGCTCGACGCCGGCGCCCGGCTGCTGCAGGTCTACACCGGCTACGTCTACGGCGGACCCGGGCTGGTCGCCGACCTCAACCGTCTCGTGCCGAGGAGGCCAACGTGACCGATGCCTATGGAGTCCGGCTGACCAGTGCGGTCGCCGAGCGCGGACCGTTGTGCGTCGGCATCGACCCACACCCCAACCTGCTGGACGCCTGGGACCTGCCGCGGACCGCCGCCGGTCTCGAGCGGATGGCCCGGGGGATGGTGGAGTCCCTGGGCCCGCAGGTCGCGGTCTTCAAACCCCAGTCGGCGTTCTTCGAGATGTACGGTTC
>DATHBQ010000056.1:0-3990 GCA_035296105.1 Propionibacteriaceae bacterium
CCTCGCGGACAGCAAGCTGGCCCTGGCCAAGAAGTGTGGGGCGACGCTGACCCTCAACATCGCCACCGACGACGTGGCGGGCGCGGTCCGCGACCTCACCGGCGGCTACGGCGCCGACGTCTACCTGGAGGGCAGCGGGCACCCGTCTGCGGTCGGCCAGGGACTGCAACTGCTGCGCAAACTGGGCACCTTCGTGGAGTACAGCGTCTTCGGCTCCGATGTGACCGTCGACTGGTCGATCATCTCCGACGACAAGGAGCTGGACGTGCTCGGCGCCCACCTCGGCCCGCACTGCTGGCCGGCCGCCGGCCGGATGCTCGAGTCGGGCCGGCTGCCGCTGGCCGAGATCGTCACCCACCAGCTGCCGCTGAGCCAGTTCCAGCAAGGTCTGGACCTGGTCGGCGACGGCACGGCCTCGATCAAGGTCTCGCTGCTGCCCGGTGCGTGAGAGGAGGGCGCGGATCCAGCACAATGGGCGCCATGGTCAAGGCAAGTGATCGGGTCCGCGCGATCTTCGTGGCGGTGCTCGCCGTCACGCAGGTTCTCTCCGCACCGGTGACGTCGGCCCTGCTGGGCCCGTCCGCCGACCAGGGACCGATCTCGGACGCCAACCTGAGCCCGGTCACGCCGGCGGGCTGGGCGTTCACGATCTGGGGGCTGATCTACGCGGGCTCGTTGGTGCTCGCCGTCTACCAGCTGCTTCCGGGGCAGCCGGAACGGCGGGTGCACCGGCGGACCGGCTGGTGGCTGGCCGGCGCCTTCGCCGCGAGCACCGTCTGGGTGCCGATCTTCGGCACCCGCGAGATCTGGGTGGCCCAGGTCGTGATCGTGATGCTGGTGGTCTGCCTGCTCTTCGCCGCCGTCGGGTTCAGCCGCTCCGGTCCGGCGGCCAACGCCGCTGAGCAGTTCGCCTTCCGGCTGCCGATCATGATCTATCTGGGCTGGGCCACACTGGCCTGCTTCGCCGGCTTCGGTACGACCTTCCGTTCTCTCGGCATGCCGCAGGACGCGGGATGGGCCAGCGACCTCGGGGTGGCGCTGGTACTGAGCGCGACCATCGCCTCGCTCTTCGTGATCGGGCGGCTGTCGGCGGTTGCCGGCTTCGTCTTCACGGCCTGCTGGGCCCTGGTCGCGGTGGCCGTGGCGACCTACACCAACGAGGTCCGGCTGGCGGCCGTGCTCGCCCTGATCGTGCTGCTGCTGGTGCTCTTCGGCCGGACGATCCGCAGCGACGCGCGGCGTACGATCCTGCTCGGTTGATCGCGGACCTGATCGGCGAGATCTGGCGTCGGGCGACCTCGGTCCAGCCGATCCCGCCACCCCCCGTCGTGGCGCTCACCGCTGCGGTCGCCCTGACCCTGGTCCTCGTGCGGGCGGTGTGGCCGTACACCCGGATGCTGGTGACCATCACCCACGAGGCCGGGCACGCGGTGGCCGCGCTGCTCGCCGGGCGGCGGCTGCAGGGCATCCGACTGCACTCCGACACCTCCGGCCTCACCGTGTCCAGCGGGCGGGCCAGCGGTCCGGGCATGGTCGCGACGCTGCTGGCCGGCTACCTGGCGCCGGCGCTGGTCGGGCTGGGGGCCGGCGGGCTGCTGATCGCCGGTTACAGTCTGGGACTGCTCTGGCTGCTGGTGATCCTGCTGGCGCTGATGCTGCTACAGATCCGCAACTTCGCCGGGTTCGGCATCGTCGTGGTGGTGGGGGCCGCCCTGGTGGCAGTGAGCTGGTACGCCCCGGCGCCGGTCCAGGCCGGGGTGGCGTACCTGGTCACCTGGATCCTGCTGCTGTCGGCGCCCAAGCCGGTGCTGGAGCTGGTCCGGATGCGGCGGCTCGGCCGTACGCCGCACTCCGATGCCGACCAGCTGGCCCGGCTGACCCGGGTGCCGGCCGAGCTGTGGATCGTACTGTTCCTAGTGCTCAACTGCATCGGGCTGCTGCTCGGCGTGGCCCTGCTGCTGCCGGCGGTGATCGACGTTCTGGTCGGCCTGGTCCCCGCCGGAGGCTGAGCGGCAAACAAATGAGCCCGTCGCGAGCTCAGGGCTCGCGGCGGGCTCGGTTGACTCGACCGGCGTGGGTCAGCGGATCGCGTCGGTGCGCTGCCCGACCATGATCAGCTCGTCTCGCATGCTCGGCGTCGCGGCGTTGCTGATCGCGTACTCCAGGGCCTTGCGGGTGCGGATGGACTCACGGCGGCTCTTGACGGCCTTCGCGAGGCGAAACATTACGATACTTCCCTTCACTTACTGTTGGATCTCAAACTCTTCGAATTCGAAGTGTACTACCTCAACGCCACCCGTCAGGCGGTTATTCCAGCGCGAGATCGGGTTCGCCGCGAGTCCGCGAGCGCCCGAGCGCGCGCCCTCGCCTGGACGAGCAGAGCGAGCCGACAACGCTTTTCCGCCGACGAGTGAGCGAGGAAGGCTGAGGGTTAAGCGCAATAGCGAGCGGACGGGCCCAGAGAACTACGCTGCTTGGCCGTATCGGCGGTCGGACAGCACCACGCCGGCTCGCTCGAGCTCGGCCTCGACCCGGAAGCGCTCGATGTCGCGCTCCACGCCGATGGATTCCCGGCCCAGCTCGTGCTCGATACTGAGCATCTCGCAGATCTGCATCATCAGCCGGTCGTACGCCATCCGGTTGCCGATCTGATGGGCGGCGGAGCGGTGGGCGTCCTGTCCGAGCAGGGCTCGGAGGCGGCGCAGGTCGGCGGCCAGCCGCTCCAGCGGTATCCCCTGCTGGGTCCGCAGCGCCCGGACCGCGCGACGGTGCTCCGCGCCCTCGGCCCGCTTCTCGCGCCAGCGGCGGATGGTCTCGTCCCAGCGGCCGGCAAGAAGGTCCCAGACCAGCACGCAGCCGATGGGCACCAGCACCATGACGGACACGGCGATGCCACCTAGCACCACCTGGTACAGGTCCACCATGCCACCTTAAGTCGGGCTCAGGTGGTTCACAACACAAGGCCTCAGACCCGTGAAGGAACCGTCACCTCGCTCCGCGGCGACATCTCAGTATACCGAGACGTGCACGTGGTCGTAGTGGTTGGCCGAGGGCGAACCGCGGTCCGACATCGGGCGCCAACCCTCCGAGGAGCGCTCCACCGTCCAGATCTTCTGGTAGTAGATGACCTCACTGACCCGGAGCCGGGAGGCGTTGGCGCGGGTCCAGTTGGCGATGTCCCAGCCCACCGAGGAGTTGGCGATCATCACGTCCACCGCCCGGCCGCTGCCGTGGAAGCCGCTGTCACCGGGGCGCCGGCCGCCGAACGAGCTGACCTGCGGGTAGCGGTCACAGATGGCCCGGTAGACCTTGATCGCGTTGGGGACCAGGCCGGACTCGATGGAGGAGCTCTTGGAGCAGGAGGCGGACGAGATGCCGCCACCACTGCTGGTGCTCCCGCCGCCGGTGGACTGCACCACCGGCTTGGAGTCCGACAGGTACTTGTTGCTGATCCAGCGGCCGCGGTCGTTGTAGGAGATGTAGCGGAAGCCGTTGTAGATGGCCTTGGTCACCGAGACCTTTTCGCCGGACGACACCACGTCCACCACGTCGGACTCGAAGTTCGGGGCGGTGCGGACGTTCAGGCTCGCGGTGACGTACTTGGTGTCGATCACCTCCAGCTCCGGCGTCGGGGCCGGCTTCGGCTTCGGCTTGGCGACCGGCTTGGCCTTCGCGGTCACCTCGGGCTTGGCCGTGGCCTTGGACTTCGGCTTCGCCTTGGTCGAGGCCTTGCGGGTCGCGCTCGACTTCGCGCTCGGCGACGGGGACGCCGTACGCCGCATGTTCGGCTCACGGGAGGCGGTCGGGCTGTCGACGGCGGCGAGCGGCTGGCTGACAGCGGGGGCGGGATAGGCGGTCTGGGGATCGTCCCCCGGCCAGGTGGCCGCGGCGACACCGAGACCGAGAACCCCGACCATGATCGAGGGCACCGCCACCCGAGAGACCCGCACTGCCAAAGTTGGCTGTAGCGCCCTACGCGGACGTGGT
This sequence comes from Propionibacteriaceae bacterium, assembly GCA_035296105.1. Taxonomy (GTDB): domain Bacteria; phylum Actinomycetota; class Actinomycetes; order Propionibacteriales; family Propionibacteriaceae; genus Microlunatus. The sequence continues at coordinate 3,988 of DATHBQ010000056.1, forward strand.
CGA
>DATHBQ010000057.1:0-12360 GCA_035296105.1 Propionibacteriaceae bacterium
GAGGCCGAGGACCAGCTGGCCAAGCACGGCTACATCATCGGCCGGATGCAGCGGGTGATCTTCTACGAGCCGGGTGTCAAGGACACCAACTGGAGCGTCACGGCGCCGGTCGAAGGTCCGGACGGGGTCCGGCGGCGCTGGGTCTACCTGCACTACTTCAAGGAGGGCCAGCCCTCGATCAACTGGCTGGACCCGACGTTCGCCGGGATGCGACTGGTGATCGGCGATGCGCTGCACTCGCTGGGCGACCTGGGCAGCGGGGCGCTGCGGCTGGACGCCAACGGCTTCCTGGGTGTGGAGAAGAGCTCGGAGGACTACCCGGCCTGGTCGGAGGGCCATCCGCTTTCCGAGGCGGCCAACCAGCTGATCGCCAGCATGGTGCGCAAGGTGGGCGGGTTCACCTTCCAGGAGCTCAACCTCACCATCGACGACATCAAGTCGAGCTCCGAGCGGGGCGCCGACCTCTCCTACGACTTCATCACCCGGCCGGCGTACCACCACGCGATTGCTACGGCGGACACCGAGTTCGTCCGGCTCACCCTCAACCTGGCCAAGGGCATGGGCGTCGAGCCGGTCGCGCTGGTCCATGCCCTGCAGAACCACGACGAGATGACCTACGAGCTGGTCCACTTCGAGACGTTGCACGCCGACGACCGGTTCACCTTCCGCGGTCATGACCTCAGCGGTCACGAGCTGGCGGTCGCCGTGCGTACGGACCTGCTCGACCGCCTGACCGGTCCGGAGCACCCGTACAACCTGACCTTCACCCAGAACGGCATCGCCTCGACCACGGCGACGGTCATCGCGGCCTCCCTGGGCTTCCCGAGCGTCACCGACCTGACCTCCGAGCAGGTCGAGCAGATCAAGCGCGCGCACCTGCTGCTGGCCATGTTCAACGCCCTGCAGCCGGGGGTGTTCGCCCTGTCCGGCTGGGACCTGGTCGGGGCGCTGACCCTGGACAAGAAGGAGGTCGCCGGGTTGGTCCGGGACGGCGACACCCGCTGGATCCACCGCTCGGCGTACGACCTGATGGATGCGCGACCGGACGCGACGGAGTCGCAGTCCAAGATGCCTCGCGGCACGGCGCTCTACGGCGCGCTGCCCGGCCAGCTCCAAAACCCCGACTCCTTCGCCAGCCAGCTGAGCAAGATCCTGGCCGTGCGCAAGCGGTACGGCATCGCCAGCGCCAAGCAGGTCGACGTGCCGCAGGTGTCCAACAAGGCGATGCTGGTGATGGTGCACGAGCTGAGCGACGCCGAGCAGGTGACCGTGCTCAACTTCTCGGCCCAGCCGATCTGGGGCAGCGTGATCTCCGAGCACCTGGTGCCCGGCAGCCTGCTGGTGGACATGTTCACCGACGAGGACATCGGCCAGGTCGACGACCTGCACAGCTTCGCCGTCAGCCTCGGACCGCACGAGGGCCTGTCCCTGCTGGTGCTCTGCCCCGGCGACCGCCCGATTGTCGGCCACAGCCACGACTCGGGACGGCCGAGCGTACGCGGCTGAGCGGGCACCGGCCCTCTACGCCGGCCCCGGATGAACCCGGCGGCCGGTCCCGTCGTCATTCACTGACGAAGGGGCCAGTCGTCGGGGGCGGGGCGCCGAACGCGGAAGGAGGTCGGTTGGGCGGCGGGCAGCGGGAAGCCGCGCTCCAGGAACTGCACGACCGGCACGCGGCCGAGTTGTGGCGGTTCGCGATGCGACTGACCCGGGACCGGGAGCTGTCGGAGGACGTGGTCCAGGAGGTGCTGCTCAAGGCCTGGAACGATCCGGGTCTGGGACAGCGGGACGACGGCGCCGCCCGGGCCTGGTTGTTCACCGCGTCCCGCAACCTGATCATCGACCGCTGGCGGAGTGCCGCGTCGCGGCGCGAGCAGCGGACGGAGAACCCGATGGACCGGGCGGTCGGCGACGCGACCAGCGTGGTGCTGGACCGCTGGCTGATCGCCGACGCGCTGGGCGGACTGTCGATGGAGCACCGGACGGTGATCAGCGCGGCGTACTTCGAGGGGCGGTCCGTGGCCGATATCGCGGCCCGGCTACACATCCCGGAGGGGACGGTGAAGTCGCGGCTCCACTACGGGCTGCGCATATTGAAGTTGATCTTGCAGGAGAAGGGGGTGACCCGGCCGTGAGTGGGCAGTCGGACCGGTTCGCCACGTGGGACGCGGCGTACGTGCTCGGGGCGCTGTCGCCGGCCGAGCGGCGGGAGTACGAGGAGCATCTGGCGGACTGTTCCGCGTGCCAGAGCGCCGTCTCCGAGCTGGCAGGCATGCCCGGCCTGTTGGCCCAGGTGCCGCCCGAGGACGCCGCCCTGCTCGCCGCCGCTCCGGTCGAGGTGCTCGACGAGGGCCCGCCGCCGGATCTGATGTTCCGGATGCGGGCGCGCTCGGCCCGGCGCGGGCGCCTGACCCGGACCCTGGTCGGGGCGGCGGCCGCCCTGGTGCTGGTCCTGGCCGAGATCGCGTACGCCGTGGGGCTGTCGCCCTTCGCGCCCAACGAGCCGCGGCGGGTGGCGTTCGAGTCCGTGCGGCCGACCGGGTTGACGGCCGTGGCCGACGTGGTGCCGGTCGCGGACGGCACGAAGATCGAGGTCGAGTGCGTCTATGCCGGGTCCAACGAGCCGCACCCCGGGAGGGGGTACGACACGGCGAACTACACCGTCTATGTCGTGGACCGGGCCGGCAACGCCACCGTGGTCAAGGACTGGCCGGTCACTCCCAATCGGAAGATGAGGCCCGGCGGGCACACGCCGCTCAAGGTCCGACAGATCGAGGCGGTCGAGATCCGCTACGCCCCGCGGGATGTGACGGTCCTCCGCGCCAACCTGCGCTGAGGCCTCGTTAGAGTCCCTGGTCATGACGGGTGATCTCGGGGTGCCGGCCGCCGTTCTGGCCGCGGAGTGCGACCGGCTGCTCGACTTCGGGCGGCACTTCCCGCACCCGGCCGGGGGAGCGGCTTGGCTGGACGACAGGGGCCAGCCCGACCAGACCCGTCCGGTGTTCACCTGGATCACCGCCCGGATGACCCATGTCTACTGCCTCGGCCACCTGCTCGGCCGACCGGATGACGCCGACCTCGCCGCTTCGGGCCTGAGCGGGCTGCTCGGCCGGCTACGGGACACCGACTCCGGCGGCTGGTTCACCTCGGTCGATGCGGACGGACAGACACCGGACGAGAAGGCCTGCTACACCCACGCCTTCGTGGTGCTCGCTGCCTGCTCGGCCCGGTTGGCCGCTCTGCCGGGAGCGGACGACCTGCTGGAGGAGGCGCTCGCCGTCTGGCACGAGCGGTTCTTCGATGCCGACGCCGGGTTGTTCGTCGATACCTGGGACCGCAGCTTCACCCGACTCGATCCGTATCGCGGTCTGAACGCCAACATGCACGCGGTCGAGGCCCTGATGGCGGCAGGCGACGCAACGGGGGATGAGACGCTGCGGGAGCGCGCCCTCGGCATCGTCCGCCGGGTGGTGCACGACTTCGCCGAGCCGCACGGCTGGCGGATCCCCGAGCACTTCGACAGCAGCTGGCAGCCGCAGCTGGAGCACAACGCCGACCGTCCTGACGACCCGTTCCAGCCGTACGGCGCCACCGTGGGCCACGGCCTGGAGTGGTCGCGGCTGCTGCTCCACCTCGAGGCCTCGCTCGACGACCGGGCGCCGGACTGGCTGGTCCTGGCCGCAACCGCGCTGTTCGACCGGGCGACGACCGACGGCTGGGCGGTCGACGGCGCCGACGGCTTCGTCTACACCACCGACTGGGCCGGCCGGCCGGTGGTCCGGGACCGGATGCACTGGGTGCTGGCCGAGGGCTTCGCCGCCGCCGCGGCCCTGCACCAGCGCACCGGCGAGCCCCGATTCGCCGAGCACGCCTCGACCTGGTGGGCGTACGCGGGACAGCACCTGATCGACCGCGAGCGCGGCTCCTGGCACCACCAGCTCGACGCCGAGAACTCGGTCATCGGAACCGTCTGGCCGGGTAAGCCGGACCTCTACCACGCCGTCCAGGCGACCCTGATCCCGCGGCTGCCGCTGGCGCCCGGCCTGGCTGCCGCCCTCGCTGCCGGTCCGCCCGCCCGCTGACCTCCCGATCCGTGATCGCACTCCGCGGCCTCAGTGGGGGTCAGACAGCCCGCCGATCCAGAATGAGGCCATGAGTTCTGATTCGCGGCCGCCGGGGCTCCGGGCCACCTCCATCACCATCGCCACCTCGCGGCCGCACGACCTGGCGCACTTCTACGCCCGACTGCTCGACCTCCCCGTCACCGCTGACGACCCTCCCGTCCCCGGCGACCCGGTCCGCGGTGGGTGGGCCCAGGTCCGGCCGTCGGGCGGCTCGGGGATGACCCTCAACTTCGAGTACGAGCGGTACTACACCCGGCCGACCTGGCCCAGCACGGAGGACGGCCAGAACCCGACCCAGCATCTCGACATCGAGGTGGACGATCTCCAGGCCGCCGTCGACCGGGCCGTCTCGCTCGGCGCGACCCTCGCCGACTTCCAGCCGCAGGACGACGTGCGCGTCCTGTTCGACCTGGATGGTCACCCGTTCTGCCTCTTCGTGGCGGCGGGCTCCGACCAGTCCTAGAGCCGCCGCGCCCGAACCACGAAGTAGCTCGGAAGGTAGTGCCGGATCCGGTTGCCGTCCCAGTCCGGTCGCCGGTCCTCGTAGAAGCCGGTGATCACCAGTCCGGCCGCGAGGATCCCACCCAGCTGGGTCTCCATCGTGTGACTGAAGTGGAACATCTCCCCCGCCGCTCGCCGGTTCTCGATCTGGTCGGCGGTCAGGGTCTCGTGCTCCCGGTAAGGCAGCCGGTGACGGACGACGAACTCGCCTCGCTCGTCCAGCGCGTCGGCGTCGAAGACGAACTCGTCCGGGTTCAGGAAGCCGGTCATCAGCTCACCGCCGCGCCGCAGCGTGCGAGCGCATCCGGCCCAGATCGGCTCCAGGTCGGGCGCGAAGAGCGTCGACACCGGGTTGATGATCAGGTCGAAGGTGCTGTCGCCGAACCTCGACAGGTCGGCCATGTCGCCCTCGACGATCACCAGGTCGAGGTCATCCCGCTCGGCCACCATCCGGTCGAGCGCCAGCTGGCCGGGCGATGCGTCCAGGAGGGTCACCCGGGCTCCGGCCGCCGCGAGGATCGGTGCCTGCTGCCCACCACCCGAGGCCAGGCACAACACGTCGGCACCGGCTACCGAGGCGAGCCAGTCGCCGGGCACCGGCTTCTGGTCGCTCAGCCGGATCTGCCAGTCTCCCGCTCGAGCCGCCCGAACCTGCTCCGCGGAGACGGCCTGCGCGTAGGGGTTGGATCCGCTGGTGGCGGCGCGGTCCCAGGCCTCCCGGTTGGTGGCGAAGACATCCATCGGCTGCTCCTCGTCGGCTCGCGCTCGATGGTAGAAGGCGGACGGACCCGCTAGGTTCGAGGGAGTGAGAACCCGTGCCCAGGTGCTGGCGTACCGGATCCACGCCCAGCAGCTCGACCGCCAACCCTCGTCACCACGAGGGCTGACTGATGCGGCGATCTTCGACTTCGGCGTCCAGGACACCGGCCGCGACGGCGCCAGCTGGGCGCTGGCGAACCGTGGTGTTCCGGTCGCCGGCGCCGAGGAGCTGGAAGCGAGTGAGGAGGTCGCGCTGGCCTGGACCTTGCGGGGGTCGCCGCACTTCTACCGACGCTCCGAGCTGTTCGACGCCTTCGTGGCGACCTCGCCGTGGTCGGAGGCCGACGCGGCAAAGCGGGTCCTCGCTGCGGACAAGACGCTGAAGGCCGCCGGTATCCCGGCCCACGCCGGCCTGGCCCAGATCGCCGCCAAGATGCGCACGGTCGTGACCCGGCCCATGGTGAAGGGTGAGGTCTCCACCAAGCTCACGGCCGTGCTCGACGAGCCGTACCTCAAGTACTGCGTCCCCTGCGGGGTGGTGCACGCGCCCGAGCAGGCCTTCCGGCTCTCCGCGCTCTACGCCGGGCTCGAGCTGGAGCCGGGCACCTCGCCGCCGGTCCTGAAGCGGGTGCCCGGCTGGCCGCGCCGTACGCCCGGACCGGCGGCCGACCCGCTGTCCGCGCCGAGGCATCTGCATCCGATCCGGAACTACCTCCGCTTCCTGGGACCGGCGCGACCGGCCGACGTGGCCGGCTTCCTGGAGACCTCGGTGAGCGAGGTCAAGGCGCACTGGCCCGAGGACGCGGTTCCGGTCAAGATCGCCGGGACGGAGCGGTGGTGGCTGGGCGGGGACGAGCCCGACCCGGACTCCGGCCTGGTGCGCCTACTCGGCGGTTTCGACCTGCTGCTGCAGGGCCGCGACCGGGACCTGCTGGTGCCGGACAAGTCCCGGCACAAGCCGTTGTGGCCGACCCTGGGTCGTCCCGGGGCCGTGCTCGTCGGGACCGACATCGCCGGAACCTGGCGACCCAAGACGGCGGGGAAGCGGTTCACCCTGCGGCTCGACCTGTGGGACAAGGTGCGGGCCCGCTCCCGCGGGGCGCTCGAGCAGCAGGCCGAGCGGCTGGCCCAGCACCGCGGACTGCAGCTGGCCACCATCGACGAGGCGTAGGCCAGCGCGTAGGCGTCAGCCGGTGGGCAACCAGGACGGCCGCGGCGGGTTCTCCCACACGACGTCGTCGGGGTCCTTGTCAGGGCGCAGGCCGTGCCACACCGGGTGGCGCATCCGGCCCGGCTCGGTCAGCTCCCCGTAGCTGACCTCGCCGACGAGCTCGGGCTCCACCCAGTGGGCGTCGCGGGCGTCCTCCCGCGGCACGTCGACCAGCGCAGGAGTCTTACGGGCCAGCGGGGCCAGCCGGGCCATCAGGTCGTCGAGCATCCGGTCGTCGAACCCGGAGCCCACCTTGCCGATGTACCGCAGCCCCTCCGGGGTCGGGATGCCCATCAGCAGCGACCCGATGCCGCCCTCCCGGCGGCCCTGCCCGGGCTTCCAGCCGCCGATCACCACCTCCTGGTGCGGGTGGTTCTTCAGCTTCAGCCAGGTCAGCGCCCGCCGCCCCGGCTGGTAGACCGAGTCCAGCCGCTTGGCCACCACCCCTTCGAGGTGCAGGTCCTTGGCGATGCCCCGAGCCGCGTCCAGGGTGCCGTCGAACACCGGCGGCACCTGCAGCCGCGACCCCTTCTCCGGCTGGATCAGGTCCTCCAGGATTTGCCGGCGCTGGGCGTAGGTCCTCCTGGTCAAGGACTGGCCATTGAGATGCAGGATGTCGAACAGCATCACCTGGGCCGGCCGCTCGCGGGCCGCCCGCTCGATGTCGGCGGGCCGGGTGAGGTTGATCCGGTGCTGCAGCAGCCCGAAGTCCGGCCACCCCGATGGGTTGATCACCACGACCTCCCCGTCGAGCACCGCGGTCTCGACGGGGAGCGCGGCCAGGTCGGGGACCACGTCGAAGTACGCCGCGGTGTCGTCGCGGCCCTTGCGGCTGAGCAGCTTGACCCGCCCACCGGCCAGGTATGCGACGGTCCGTACGCCGTCCCACTTCATCTCGTACGCCCAGCCGTCCTCACGGCCGAACTCGGCCTGCTTGACGGTGGTCGCCAGCATCGGCGCGATGGTCTCCGGGAACCCGATGTGCCCTTCGACAGGCTCCGGGACCATGCGCGCTGAGCCTGTCCGAGCGCGCCCTTCGACAGGCTCAGGACGAACCAGGTCCTCGGGATCGGTGGCCATCAGGTGCATCAGCCAGTTCCTGTCCGCCTGGGAGCCGCCGCTGCCGGTGTGGATCAGCGCGAACTTCCGGACCCCTCCCAGCCCGCCGTCCGGCCGCCCGAACAGGGTGACGATGACCTCCTTGCCCTCCCGCCACTTGTGCAGCTTGTAGGTGCCGGAGTCCCAGATGGTGACCTTGCCACCGCCGTACTCACCCTTGGGGATCTCGCCCTCGAAAGAGCCGTACTCCAGCGGGTGGTCCTCGGTCTGCACGGCCAGGTGGTTGACCTTCGGGTCGGTCGGTGGGGCCTTGGGCACCGCCCAGCTGACCAGGACGCCGTTGCGCTCCAGCCGGAAGTCGTAGTGCAGTCGGCGGGCATGGTGCTCCTGGATCACGAAGCTGAAGCCCTCGGCGTCCTGCCGGACCCGCTCAGCCGGCACCGGCTCGGGCGTCTTGGCTGCGTCCCGCATGCTGCGGTAGGTCGCCAGCCGATCCGGAGCCGTGCCGAAGGACCGGGCGTGGGGAGCCTCGGGGTCGGCCATCGGCGCCATCGGGTCCGGCTGCTCGCGGATCCGCTCCAGCACCTCGGTGTAGTCCAGCTGCCGCAGGGCGGGGTCGGCCATCTCCTCCCAGGTCCGCGGCGCGGCGACCATGGGCCGGTCCCGGCCGCGCAGCGAGTAGGGCGAGATGGTGGTCTTGGCGCCATTGTTCTGGCTCCAGTCGAGGAACACCTTGCCGTCACGTTCGGACCGCTTCATCGAGCTGATCACCCGGTCGCGATGGTCGGCCTCCAGGGCCCGCGCCAGCTCCCGGGCCAGGGCCGTCGCCTGCTCCGGCGACTGCGACCCGTCGAGCGGCGCGTAGAGGTGGACCCCCTTGCTGCCCGAGGTCACCGGCACCGGGTCGTGGCCGATGTCGCCGAGGATGTCGCGGGCCAGCAGGGCGATCTCCGCGCAGTCGGTCAGGCTCACCCCCGGCCCGGGGTCGAGGTCGAGCACCAGCCGGTCGGGGTTGCGGGGCTGTCCGTTGCTGCCGAACCGCCACTGCGGCACGTGGATCTCCAGCGCCGCCAGCTGGGCCAGCCAGGCCAGCGTGGCCAGATCGTTGACCACCGGGTAGAAGTTGTCGTGGTCGCGGTGCTCGATCTTGCGCCGCACCACCCAGTCCGGGGTGCCGGCGCCGAGGTCCTTGGCGAAGAAGACGATGGGCGCCTTGCCGCCCGGACCCGGGGCCACGCCGTCCGGCCAGCGCTTCCGGGTCGCCGGCCGCTCGTAGAGGTGCGGCAGCATGGTCGGCCCCACCTCGGCGTAGTAGCCGAGCACGTCGGCCTTGGTCGTCCCCGTCTCCGGGTAGAGCACCTTGTCCAGGTTGCTGATCTTGACCAGGCGGCCGTCGACGGCAACGGTCTGCTCCTGGGCCTTGGCCATGCGGTCAGCGTATGTTCACTCCCATGCGATCCATCTGGAAGGGCGCCATCACGTTTGGGCTGGTCAACGTGCCAGTGAAGCTCTACAGCGCGACCGAGGACCACGACGTCGGCCTACACCAGGTGCACGACACCGACGGTGGCCGGATCCGCTACCAGCGCAAGTGCGAGGTGTGCAACAAGGTCGTCGACTACGCCCACATCGACAAGGCGTACGCCGAGGGCTCGACCACCGTGGTGCTCACCGAGGAGGACCTCAAGTCGCTGCCCGAGGAGCGCAGCAAGGAGATCGAGGTCGTCGAGTTCGTGCCCTCGGAGCAGATCGACCCGATCATGTTCGACCGCAGCTACTTCCTGGAGCCGGACAAGGTGGGGACCAAGGCGTACACCCTGCTGCGGCGAACCCTCGAGGAGACCGACCGGACGGCGATCGTGCAGTTCTCGCTCCGGCAGAAGACCCGGCTGGGTGCGCTCCGGGCGCGGGGCAAGGTGCTGATGCTGCAGTCCCTGCTGTGGGACGACGAGGTGCGCGAGGCCGACTTTCCCTCGCTCGAGGACAACCCGAAGGTGTCGCCGCAGGAGCTGAAGATGTCGGCGTCCCTGGTCGACAACATGGCGACCGACTTCGCCCCGGAGAAGTTCAGCGACGAGTACCAGGACCAGCTCAAGAAGCTGATCGCGGCCAAGCTGGAGCAGGGCGACAAGCTGGACACCGCGGCGACCTTCGGCGAGGAGGGCGAGCAGCCCGACGAGGCCGAGGTGATCGACTTGATGGAGGCGCTGCGGCAGAGCGTGGAACGCAACCGGGCGGCGCGGGGGGAGGGCTCGGCGAAGAAGCCCACCACGAAGAAGGCGGACAGCAGCAAGGACACGAAGGACACCAAGAAGGCGCCTTCCAAGAAGACTGCGGCGAAAAAGACTCCGGCCAAGAAGAAGGCGGCGAAGAAAGCCAGCTGATCCCGTACCCGGCCATCCGGGTTTACTGTGTAAACATGGGAATCGGAATCGGCATCGTCCTGATCGTCATCGGGCTGATCGTGCTCTTCGCGCTGCAGGGCGATGTGCCGTTCTTCACCGACGGAACGCTGGGGATCATCCTGATCGTGGGCGGTGTGCTCGCCCTGGTCATCGGGCTGTTCATGCAGTTCTCCCGCGGCCGGACCAAGCACGTCCAGGAGAACCGCTACCAGGGCCCGCCGCCGGCCGCCTGAGGCCGGACCCGCCTCAGCTGAAGCCGGCGAAGATCGGCGGCAGCGCGAACAGCATCGCCGATGACCAGGTGAGATGGGTCAGGATCGGTGCCAGTACGCCGCCGCCGGCTCGGCGCTGCAGTCCTACCACGGTGCCCAGCACCGCGGCCGCGAAGACCAGCACCGGATTGCCACCCGCGATGGTGGCCAGGGCGTAGATAACCGTGGAGATCAGCACGGGATGGCGTATGCCGATGGCGGCGAACAGCGCCCCACGGAAGAACAGCTCCTCGGCGATCCCGTTGACGATCAGGATCGCGAACACGATCCAGAGGTTGTTGGCCCGGGCGTAGCCGATCACGTCCTCGGTCAGGCTGGCCAGCGGCGGGATGGTCCGGGTGACCAGCCCACCGACGGTGAAGATCCCGGCCAGCACCAGTCCGATCACGATCGGGGTGATGACCGGTCGCCGCCGCACCCCACGGAAGCTGATGTGGCCCAGGTGCAGCGGGCCGGAGGCGAAGCTGCCGATGGCCCAGACCGCCGCCAGTCCGAAGGTCAGCGGATAGAACATCGGGTCGCCCTGCTCGGTGGCGAAGGACAGGCCCAGCAGCGTCGCGCCGACCACCAGGGTGATGGCCACCACGATCCGCCGGCGCTTGAACTCGGCGTCACTCTGCCGGTGGTCGCGCTCGACCTTGTCGATCAGCGCGGGCCGGACCAACCCCATGGCCCGGCCGATCCACTGCGCCCGCCGCTCGCTCACGGGGACTGGTCGGACGCGACCGGCCGGTGCCCCCGGTCGGGACCGGCCGGAGCCGGCTTCTCGAGCGCCTCGGCGCGCTGCCGGAACGCCTCGCGCACGGCCTCGTCGTAGCCCATCGGCCGGCCGGGCATGATCTCGGCGATCGAGTTCTCGGTGACCACGACCTCGTTGCTCATCGAGTCGACCAGGTTGCGGGCGGTGTCGGTGTCGACGTCGGTGACGAAGGACAGCCAGTGCGACGACAGGCGTGGCGTCAGCAGTGGCACCGCCACCATCGGTAGCCGTCGGTGGTAGTGCAGCCGGGCCACCCGCTGCATCATCTCGGCGTAGGTCAGGACGTCGGAACCGCCCACCTCGAACGTCCGGCCGCGCGCCTCCGCCGGCTCCAGCACCCCGACCAGGTAGCGGACGATATCGGTCAGGGCGATCGGCTGGGTCTTGGTGGTCGCCCAGTGTGGCACCACCATGGCCGGCAGGTGCTCGACCAGCTGGCGGGTGATCTCCCAGGAGATGCTGCCGTGGCCGATGACGATGGCCGCCCGCAGCACGGTGACCGGGACCGACCCCTCCGCGAGCAGCCGCTCCACCTCCCGCCGGGACCGGAGGTGGGCCGACAGCTCCTGGTCGTCGCGGCCGAGGCCGCCGAGATAGATCACCCGCTCCAGCCCGGCCGCGCCGGCCGCTGCGGCGAAGTTGCGGGCCCCCTCGGCGTCCTGCTCCTCGAAGTCCTCCCGCTTCAGCGAGTGGACCAGGTAGTACGCCGCATCGGTGCCGGCCAGGCAGCGGGTGAGGCTGTCCCGGTCGGAAATGTCGCCCTCGACCGGCTCGCCCGGACCGTCGTAGGCACCCGGGTTCCGGGTCATGGCGCGTACGTTCACCCCCCGCTCGACGAGGGCCCGGCTCAGGTGGGACCCGACGAACCCTGAGGCGCCGGTGACCAGCACGGTACGCGCCATTGGACGACCTCCTTGCGGATTGCCGAGACCGCCCGACTCTACCGGGGCGGCCTGCTACCTGGTCTTTCCCGAGCGAGGCCCGTCCTGGTTGCGGATCCGCGCGCCCGGCTCAGGCGGGAACGCGCACCGTCAGCGCCCCCGGCTGGACCTCGGCCACCAGCCGGCGCAGCTCGCCGACCACGTCGCCGTCCAGCTGGTAATTGTCGGGGTGCTCCAGCACCACTTCGACCCGGCGACCACGCCACTGATCTACCCGATCCCCATTCTGCCGGCGGCGGGTGAGCAGCCGCAGGATCACCCGGACCCACTGGGTGAACCGGTGCGGTGAGGCGACGTAGACGTCCAGCATCCCGTCGTCCGGCTTCGCC
>DATHBQ010000058.1:0-1694 GCA_035296105.1 Propionibacteriaceae bacterium
GTTGCATGCGCTGGGTCATTACGTGCGCAACTACTTCGACCGGGTCCGGGTCCGCTACGTGTCTACCGAAGAGCTGACCAACGACTTCATCAACGCGATCAGCCAGAACAAAGGGGTCGAGTTCCGTCGCCGCTACCGCGACGTGGACGTCCTGCTGATCGACGACATCCAGTTCCTGGAGGGCAAGGAGCAGACCCAGGAGGAGTTCTTCCACACCTTCAACACACTGCACAACGCCCAGAAGCAGATCGTAATGACCTCCGACCGGCCGCCGAAGCTGCTCGAGAACCTGGAGCCGCGGCTGCGCAGCCGGTTCGGCTGGGGACTGATCACCGACGTCCAGCCGCCGGACCTGGAGACCCGGATCGCCATCCTGCGGAAGAAGGCGGGGCAGGAGCGGCTGGTCGCCGGACCGGAGGTGCTGGAGTTCATCGCCAGCCGGATCCAGACCAACATCCGCGAGCTCGAGGGTGCGCTGATCCGGGTGACGGCGTTCGCCAGTCTCAACCGGCAGCCGGTGGACCTGGTGCTGGCCGAGCAGGTGCTGAAGGACCTGATCCCGGACGGCGCCGAGGCCCAGATCACCACCGCCATGATCCAGGCGCAGACCGCGACGTACTTCGACGTCACCATCGAGGACCTCTGCGGCCAGAGCCGCACGCACACCCTGACCGGGGCCCGGCAGATCGCGATGTACCTGTGCCGGGAGCTCACCGACCTGTCGCTGCCCAAGATCGGCGCACAGTTCGGCGGCCGCGACCACACCACGGTGATGCACGCGGTGGGCAAGATCCGCAACCTGATGGGGGAGCGGCGCAGCGTGTTCAACCAGGTCACCGAGCTCACCGGGCGGATCCGGCAGCAGGCGTCGGCCAGCCGCTGATCGGCCGGCTGGTCGATCGGGTCGACGGCACCGGCTCGAGGGGGGGTCGACCGCCGCCAGGGGCGAGGCGGCCCGTCGACCTCGTTGCGCGCCGGGCATCGACCCCCGCGCGGCCGAACCCCTCCTGCCGCGAGTTTGTGCAATTTACCCACAATCCCCGTTCGGGTGTCAGGATGACCCTCGGAGCCGTCCCGACCCCCGAGGCTCCGCAGGAGCAACATGCGTGACACGACCAAGGCCCTGATCGGGCACTACGTGGACCACATCGGCTTGACCGGCCGGGTGTTGGAGATCGGCGGATACCGGGCCGACCAGTGTGCGGTGGAGCTGTTCCCCGCGCCGCGGTTCAGCTACGCCAACCTGGACCTCGAGCCCTCTGACATCCCCCAGACGATCGTCGCCGACATCACCGACTGCCGGGACACGATCCCCGACGCCTCGTTCGACCTGGTGATCTCCTCCGACGTGTTCGAGCACCTCACCCGGCCCTGGCTCGCGGCGGCGGAGATCGCGCGGATCCTGCGGCCGGGTGGGCTGGCGATCACCCACACCTTGTTCTCCTGGCGCAACCATCCCTGCCCGATCGACTACTGGCGCTTCTCCAAGGAGTGCCTGGAGTTCCTCTACGCCGATCTGGAGTGCCTCGAGACGGGCTACGACCTGAGCGAGCGGCGGAGGGACCGGCCCGGATTCTGGCCGTCGGGCGCCGACTCGGTGCCGGTCGACCAGCTCGGCGGCTGGCGCGAGCACTGGTCCGTGTACCACGTCGGTCGCAAGGGCCCGGGGCCGCGGGTGCCGCGGTTCAAGGACA
>DATHBQ010000059.1:0-8571 GCA_035296105.1 Propionibacteriaceae bacterium
ACGGCCCGGTGCCCTGAGCCTGTCGAAGGGCGCCGGCTATGCGGGCGAGCCTGTCGAAGCCCCGGCATCGGGCCCTTCGACAGGCTCAGGGCGCACATCGGCCTAGGTCTGGGCCAGCAGGTACTCGCGACTGGCCGCGACGGCCGCCATCCGATCGCCCTCGGTGTCGTCCAGCTCGACCACACGCAGGGCGTCCGGGGCGGCCGCGATGAAGTCGAGGACCGGCAGGGTGCCCGAGCCGACGGCGGTCTGGGCCTTGGTGTTCAGCGACCCGTCGCCGTCCTTGACGTGTAGCGCCCCGACCCGGTCGCCGAGCCGGCCGAGCAGGGCGGGGACATCGGCCCCACCGGCGTACGCCCAGTAGGTGTCGACCTCCAGCACGACCGCAGGATCCAGCTGGTCGGCCAGAACCTCCAACGCGTGGCGCCCGTCGATCTGCGACTCCAGCTCGAAATGGTGGTTGTGGTAGCCGACCCGCAACCCGTAGCCGGCGGCGGTGGCGGCGGCCTGGTTGAGCTCCTCGGCGATTCCCGTGACGCCGGCCGCATCCTGCCAGCGGGCCGGATCGACCGACGGCTGGATCAGCGTCTGCACGCCGAGGTCGCGGGTCGCGGTGAAGACCTGATCCTGATCGGCGCCGAGGAACCCGCCGTGTGCGGTGGGCGCGCTGAGGTCGTAGCGGGCCAGCGCCGGCTGCAGCGACGCGGCGGTCTGCGGCAGTCCGTACGGCTCGACCAACCGGAAACCCAGGTCGGCCAGCTCGCCGAGGGTCCGGTCGGTGTCGGCCGCCAGGGCCTCGCGAAGGGTGTAGAGCTGGACGGACAGCTCGGCGGACGCGGTCATGGGCTACCTCCTTGGTCGCGTTCCCCACCCTACGGACGCCGCGTCGAAGCGCTCACCCCGGTGCATCGAGCGGCGCGAACCGGGCCGTGAAGTGCCGCAACGACGGCGGCTCCACGGTGATCCGGTACCCCGGCAGCCGGTCCGCCTCGGCGGCCACGGCCTGGCAGACCTCGATCACGTAGTCGATGTGGCTCTGGGTGTAGGTCCGGCGCGGGATGGCCAGCCGGACCAAGTCCATGCCCGCCGGATGCTCGCTGCCGTCGGGACGCCGGCCGAACATCACCGTGCCGATCTCGCACGAGCGGACGCCGCCCACCTCGTACAGGGCCACCGCCAGTGCCTGGCCCGGATAGGCCAGCGGCGGGATGTGCGGCAGCAGCGAGCGCGCGTCCAGGTAGACCGCATGCCCACCGATCGGCTGCAGCACCGGGATCCCGGAGCGAACCAGTGCCTCGCCGAGGTACGCGGTCGACCGGATCCGGTAGTGCAGGTAGTCGTGGTCGACCACCTCCCGTAGTCCCTGGGCCAGCGCCTCGAGGTCCCGCCCGGCCAGCCCCCCGTAGGTCGGGAATCCCTCGGTCAGGATCAACAAGGTGTTCGCCCGCTCGGCCAGGTCGTCGTCGTGCAGGGCCAGCCAGCCGCCGATGTTGCCCATCGGGTCCTTCTTGGCGCTCATCGTCATGCCGTTGGCCAGGCCGGCCATCTCCCGGACGATGTCAGCGACCGACCGCTCGCCGTGCCCCTCCTCCCGCTCCCGGATGAACCAGGCGTTCTCGGCGAACCGGCAGGCGTCCAGGAACAGCGGCCGCTGGTAGCGGTCGCACAGCGCCCGGACCGCCCGCAGGTTCTCCAGCGACACCGGCTGGCCGCCGCCGCTGTTGTTGGTCACGGTCACCATCACGCACGGCACGTCGGCCGCCCGCTCGGCGAGGAGGGCGTCGAGCGCCGCCACGTCGAGGTTGCCCTTGAACGGATGCCAGGCGCGCGGGTCACGGGCGTACGCGGGGATCAGATCGACCGCCGCGGCGCCGGTGTACTCGATGTTGGCCCGGGTGGTGTCGAAGTGGGTATTGCTGGGCACTACCTTGCCCGGCCCGCCGAGCAGGGTGAACAGGATCCGCTCGGCCGCCCGGCCCTGGTGGGTAGGGATGACGTGCGGGAAGGGGAACAGCTCCTGCACCGACTCCTTGAAGATCGTGTACGAGGGGGAGCCGGCGTACGACTCGTCGCCGTGCTGGATCGCCGCCCACTGGTCCCGGCTCATCGCCCCGGTGCCGGAGTCGGTGAGCAGGTCGATCAGCACGTGCTCGGCGCGCAGCTGGAAGAGGTTGTAGTCCGCGGCCGCCAGGTGGCGACGGCGCTCAGCCGCGGTGGTCAGTCGCAGCGGCTCGATGGAGTGGATCCGGAACGGCTCGATGATGGTGCGGAACGTGCGCTCGCTCATGCCCCACCGTTATCAGGTGAGGCAATCGAGACCGCCGGTAACTCGCCGTTCGCGCCGGTTCCTCGACCTTGCGCCACCTATAGGTGGCGCAGCGTTGAGCGGGTGGCGCGAAGTGGCGAGCTGCGGCAGGTCAGGGGCGTTGCCAGCGCCGCTGCAGCTCGCGGTCCGTGGGTCCCGGGGTGGGCAGTGGCTCGTGCGCGGGCGGCGTACGCATGGCGTCCAGCAGCAGCGCGAGGTAGCGCTGGCGCAGCTTGCGGTCCCGATCGGGCGCGCCGATGCTGATCGACGCCAGCTGCTCGAAGATCAGCCCGAGGTCGTTGACCGTGACGTCCGGGCGCAGCACCCCGGCGTCGTGGGCCCGCCGCACGATCTCGACGTTCAGCTCCCCGCCCCGCGCCGCCGCGGCGTACAGCTCCGGGGTGGGCGTGAAGGTGCCGGCCAGCTGCCGGGTCAGTGAGGCGGCTCCGAGGGCGACGACCCGACGGAGGAAACCCGCGAACGACCCCCAGGGGTCGCTCTCGTCGGCCAGCGCCTGCTCCGCAGCCTCGATGTAGGCCTGCAGGCCGTCGCCACAGAGCCGCTGCAGAAGCGCGTCCTTGCTCGGGTAACGGCGGTACAGCGCCCCAATGCCGACGCCCGCGCGCTCGGCCACGGCGGCGATGGGAGCCCCGGGGTCGGCGAGAAAGACCTCCCGGGCGGCGCGCAGGATCACGCCGTCGTTGCGGGCGGCCTCGGCCCGCCGCCCGCTGAGCGGTGGCGTGGTTGCGGTCGATTCGGAAGCCGAGGATCGCGCCATGGCCTGCACTCTACCACTTGACCGGAATGATCCGTTCCGTTAGGGTATTGGAACAGAACAAAACGTTCCGTTCCGAGGAGAAGAGATGGTCAAGAGGTCCGGGCTGGCGCTGATCGTCAGCACCCTGTTCATCGACGTCGCGGCGATGGGGATGTTGATCCCTGTGCTGCCGGAGCTGCTACGCGGATTCGTCGACGGCGACTTCGGCCGGGCGGCGCAGCTGGCCGGTCTCATCGCGGCCCTGTCCGCCGGCCTCAGCTTCTTCTGCGCTCCGGTGCTGGGCGCGCTGAGCGATCGGGTGGGGCGTAAGCCGATGCTGCTGCTCGGCATGGTCGGCCCCGCGGTCACCTACTTCGCCCTGGCGATCAGCCCGAGCATCGGGTGGTACGTCGCGGGCTTCTGCCTCTCCGGCGTCCTCGGGGCGATCCTCAACACGGTCAACGCCTACATCGCCGATGTCACGCCGTACGAGGAGCGCGCGGCCCGCTACGGGATGGTCGGAGCGGCGTTCGGGCTCGGCTTCATCGTCGGCCCGCTGGCCGGCGGGCTGCTCGGCGGCCTGGGCGTCCAGGTCCCGCTGCTGGTCGCCGGCGCGGTCACGGTGCTCAACCTGGTGCTGTGCGTGGTGCTGCTGCCGGAGAGCCTGGATCGGCGCAAGCAGCGGCCGTTCCGCTGGTCGCAGGCGAACCCGATCGCCTCGCTCGGGCTGCTCCGCCGCACCCCGCTGCTGGTCGCCCTCGCCGCCATGCTGCTGCTGACCAACCTGGCCAACCAGGGCCTGTACGCGACCTGGGTCTTCTCCACCACCATGCGGTTCGACTGGAGCATCACCGTCGTCGGCATCGTCTTCGCCGTCATGGGTGTCTGCTTCGCGCTGTCGCAGGGCCTGCTGGTCGGGCCGGTGGTCAAGCGGCTCGGTGAGCGCCGCAGCATCCTGGTCGGCCTGACCACCAGCGTCGCCGTCTTCCTGGGGTACGCGCTGGTGCCGGAGGGCTGGATGGTCCTCCTCGTCATCGTGCTGGGTGCTCTCGGCGCGGTGGACGAGCCGGCCACCCAGGCGCTGTTGTCGGCGAGCGTGGACGAGACCGAGCAGGGTGCGATCCAGGGGGCCGTGGCCAGTCTGCTCAGCATCACCGCCATCGTGGGTCCGCTGGTCAGCACCGGGGTCTTCAGCTACTTCACCTCAGCATCGGCCCCGGTCGTCTTCCCGGGCGCGCCGCTGGCCTTGGGGGCGCTGCTGGTGCTGGCGGCCCTGGTTGTGGCCTGGCGGTTCGTGAAGCCGGCGGCCCGGCCGGTCGCCGCGGTGGAGCCGGCGCTGGCCCTGGCAGTCTGACTCGGTAGAGGCGGCGTTCGCGGCCCTTCCTCGTCCTCGCGGCACAAATATCCGCCGCGAACGCGAGGAGAGGCCGCGAACGTCGTTACCGTGATCAACATGGGGACCGATGAGGAGCGCGACGGGGTCGCGCTGACCAACCTCGACCAGCCACTGTTCGACGAGGCGGGGGCGACCAAGCGGGACCTGGTGGACTACATGGAGCGGATGGCCGACGTGATGGTCCCGCACCTGACCGACCGGCCGCTCTCGGTGATCCGGGTCCGTCCCGGACAGCCGCCGTTCATGCAGAAGAATCTGCCGAAGTACACCCCTGACTGGGTCAGGTCCACGCCGGTGTGGGCCGACCGGCCCAAACGCGAGGTCACCTACGCCCTGGCCAACGACCGGCGGACGCTGATCTGGTTCGCCAACCAGCGCGCGGTGGAGTACCACCCGGCACTGATGAGGGCGCCCGACTGGGAGCACCAAACCCACCTGATCCTCGACCTCGACCCCCCGTCCGGAGTGGACCGCGAGGAGGGGTTCCGGCTCGCCGTACGGGCCGCGCACCTGATCCGGCGGGCGCTGGACGAGGCGGGTCTTTCCGGCGCGGTCAAGACCAGTGGCGCCAAGGGCGTTCACGTCTTCGTGCCGTTGGCTCCGTCCGACACCGTTGACGTCGCCGCGGCGACCCGGGCGATCGCCGCCCGGGCCGAGCGCCTCGACACCGACCTGGCCACGACGGCGTTCATCGTCGAGGAGCGACACGGCAGGGTCTTCCTGGACTCGACCCGGGCCGGCGGGGCGACGGTGATCACGGCGTACAGCCCGAGGATCCGGCCCGGGGTGCCGGTCTCCTTCCCGGTGGCCTGGGACGACCTGGACTCGGTGTCGCCCGCCGACTTCACCCTGCGGACGGCTCCGGAGCTGATCGCTGGCCGCGACCCCTGGGCCGAACGGATGCCGGAGCCGCAGTCGCTGCCGGCCGACCTGGTCGCGGAGGGTCACGAGATCCCGATCGCCCGGGTCCAGGCAATGCACGAAGGCAAGCGCCGGGCGCGGGCCCAGCGGGAGTCCGACAAGAACTGAGCCCACCTATGCGTGAGTATGGCGACGGGCGCGCTTCGGCAGGCTCACCGCATATCGGTCAGAGGTCGGCGCGGATCTCCGCCGCCCGGTGCTCAATCCTGGCCATCAACAAACCGTAGGTGAAGCCGTTGTGGCCGGGCCGGCTACCGGCCTGCGCGCCCAGCCGACGGAGAAAGTCGGCCGCCACCATGAGGTCCTGGTGGTCGCCGAGCACGGCCTGCTGCTTCTTGGCCGCCTTGGCGGTCCTGTCCGCCTTCGGCGCCAGGTCGTCCAGCAGCTCAGCGGCGTAGCGCAGCCGCTTGACCGTCTTCCGCGCCCGGTGCAGCTGCCGGGCGTCGTCGCCGGCGGTTCTCAGTCGGCGGTCGGCCTTGCGCTGCGCCTTCCTCAGCACCGTGCGACCGTTCACCGGCTCCTCGGCGAGCGGCACCGCGACCAGCCAGTCGGCCAGCGTGCGCATCAGCACCGGGTAGCGCTCGTCGCTCCACGCCTGGTGCCAGACCTGGACCGCAGCCGAGCGCTCGGCGGCCAGCGTCTCCTCGATCTCCCGGACCACCGGCCCCAGCACGTGCTCCGGCGGCAGGGCCGCGACCTCGGCGGTGAGTCGCCGGGCCAGGATGTCGCCGTCGCGGATGGGGCTGAGCAGGGTGGCCAGCCAGCGCAGGTTGTCGTCCAGCTCCCCGCGGGACTCGGGACTGAGGGTCAGCGCTCGACCGAAGTTGCGGAGGGTGCTCCGCAGCCGCCGGGTCGCGACCCGGGTCTTGTGCACCGCCTCGGGGTCGGGGCGGTCGCGCAGGGCGATGTCACCAAGCAGGATCTCCCGGCACTGCTCCTGCAGGTACGCGGCGACGGCCTGGTTGACCGTACGCGGGCCAGGCAACGTGGCGTTCCTTGCGAACAGCCGGTCCAGCTTGCGCTGCAGCGGAGCCGGACGGGCGTCGGCCTTCCGGAACGCCTTGGTGATCTTGGCCAGCATAGCCTCGCTGCCGGCCGGACCCAGCTCGACCTCGACCTCCCGCCACCGTTCCAGGGTGGCCACCTCGCCGATCCCCGCCCCGAACACCCGGTCGTCGGCCACCTCGGCCAGCAGCGCTCCCTGGTCGTCGAGCAGCCGGCTGGCGCACCGGGTGGTGGTGATGGTGGCCACCTCGCGGAGCTCCTGCCCGGCCAGCACTCCGGCCAGCCGCCGGGTCAACGACTCCGGCACCCGATCGCTCTTCGCCTGGCTCTGGTACTCGATCCGGGCCGGGCCGGCGGCGACCTTCAGGTGCCAACCGGCATCCGAGCCGCCGGTCCGCCGGCGCAGGGTGACGCCGAGGCGCTGGAGGGTCCGCTGCCTGGTGTCGTAGTAGACGGCGCGCAGCTCGTCCGGGGACCCCGCGACAACTCCACCTCCGGGAGCCAGCCGGCTCAGGTCGGGCATCTGCCACGACCGCTTGACCTCGAAGGTGACCTCACGTTCCCGGTAGCGCCGCAACCCGCACTCCTCGCGCAAAGATTTGACCGAATGAACAGAATGCCACGCAGAGGTGAACGGAGGGTTAACGGCAAGGACTGATTGGTGACTTGCCCCCGCTTCGCGGTGACCGGAGTGAGGCCGTGGCCGGCGCCTCGTCAGGCCGGTCGCAGCACCCCGACCGGCGTGGCCAGCAGCCCGGTATCCAGCCGCCGGGCCAGACCGAACGCGCCCTCGGCCATCAGCGCCCGGTGGTTCCAGCTGAACAACGGCCGGGCCAGCGGGGCCGCCGCCCGCATCCAGGCCAGCTGCGGCCGCACCCACCAGTCGAAGCGCACGACGGTGCCGCCTTCGACCAGCTCCGCCCGCCATCCGCCCTCACCGTCCAGCCGACCGGTGACCCGGACCCGTACCCCACCGACCAGCGGGTCGTCGCGCAGCACGTCCGTCGTGAACACGATGTCGTACGGCAGGCGGGTCCGGAACCGGAACTGCCAGACCGCCTGCCCGTTCGGACCCGTGATCGGCGTGACCCGGCGGACGGACGGCCACCACTGGGACCAGGCCTCGATGTCGCGGAGCGCGGTCGCCACCGTCTCCAGCGGCGCGGCCAGTCGCCACTCGTCGAAGAAGCGGAACAGTCCCCGCTCGCCCATGCTCAGCTGCCCAGCTGCTGCATCGCCAGGTACTCGTGGACCATGGCGACCACCATGGCGCCGGCACCGACCGCGGAGGCGACCCGCTTGACCGAGCCGTGGCGCACATCGCCGATGGCGAAGACGCCGGGCAGGCTGGTCTCGAACATCAGCGGGGCACGGCCCTCCGGGCGCTCGGTCCCGTCCCCGGTCAGGTCCGACCCGGTGAGGATGAAGCCCCAGCCGTCCCGACGCACCTGCTCGCCCAGGTACTCGGTCTGGGGCACCGACCCGATCATGGCGAACAGGGCATCGGCGGGCACGGTCTCCCGGTCCGCAGTGTCCAGGTCCTCCAGGACGAGCGCCTCCAGCGTCCCCGCGCCGGTCCCGTCGACCACCGCGACCCGGGTCCGTACGTCGATGTTGGCCGTGTTCTCGATCTCGGTCCGCAGGTAGGTGGACATGGTGTCGGCCAGCGACGCCCGGCGGACCAGGATGGTGACCTGCCGGGCGAACCGGGCCAGGTAGACCGCGGCTTGGCCCGCCGAGTTGCCGCCGCCGAGCACGAAGACGCTCTTGCCGGTCATCGCTCGGGCCTCGCTGACCGCGGCGCCGTAGAAGACTCCACGGCCCTGCAGCGCCTCGAGCGAATCCACCCCGAGCCGCCGCCACTCCGCGCCGGTGGCCACCACCACGGTGCGGCCGCGCACGGTGCTGCCGTCGGACAGCGAGAGCACCCGCAGGTCGCCGTCGCGGCTGATGCTGGTCACCGAGCGGGACCACAGGAACGTCGCGCCGAAGGACCAGGCCTGCTGGTAGGCGTTGGCGGCCAGCCGGCTGCCGCTGATGCCGCGCGGGAAGCCCAGGTAGTTGCGGATCAGCGAGCTGCTGCCCGCCTGCCCGCCCATGGCCAGCGGCTCGAGCACCACCGTACGCAGACCCTCGGAGGCGGCGTACACGGCTGTGCTCAGTCCGGCCGGACCGGCCCCGAGCACC
>DATHBQ010000060.1:0-6119 GCA_035296105.1 Propionibacteriaceae bacterium
CCCAGCCGATTCGATCGGTGGCCGACTGGTCGGGCAGCCGAATCCGGACCACCCAGCGTTCTCCGACGCGGGCGGACAGCAGGGGATCGGCCATGCCTCAACCTCTCGCAGGCCGACCGCGGTGGGCCGCGGCGAATGAGAAGCGAGATACTAGGGGCAGCGAAGCTCTGATCAGGAAGGACCTCCGTGACCTACGTCATTGCCCAGCCCTGTGTGGACCTGAAGGACCGGGCCTGCGTCGAGGAATGCCCAGTGGACTGCATCTACGAGGGCAAGCGGATGCTGTACATCCATCCGGACGAGTGCGTGGACTGCGGTGCCTGTGAGCCGGTCTGCCCCGTGGAGGCGATCTTCTACGAGGACGACACCCCGGAGGAGTGGAAGGAGTACTACAACGCCAACGTGGACTTCTTCGACGACCTCGGCTCTCCGGGTGGCGCGGCGAAGATGGGCGTGATCGACAAGGACCACCCGCTGGTTGCGGCCCTGCCGCCTCAAGAACACGAGGAGTGACCGCCTCGACGGTCCGCCGTCGCCGCTCGTCCGACCTGCCCGACTTCCCCTGGGACACCCTCGCCGGGACGAAGGCCCGCGCCCAGGCGCATCGCGACGGCATCGTCGACCTCTCCGTCGGCACCCCGGTCGACCCCACGCCGGAGATCGGCCGGCGCGCGCTCGCTGAGGCTGCGGACAGCCCCGGCTACCCGTTCACCGCCGGCACCACCGAGCTCCGGGCGGCGATCCTGGACTACCTCCGCCGGCGCTGGGGAGCCTCCGGGCTCACCCCTGAGGCCACGCTGCCGGTGATCGGGACGAAGGAGCTGGTGGCCTGGCTGCCCACCCTGCTGGGTCTGGGACCCGGGGACCTCGTCGTGTTCCCCACCGTGGCCTACCCGACGTACGCGGTGGGTGCCGTGCTGGCCGGCTGCACGGCCGTCGCCGCCGACGACCTCGCCGAACTGGGGAACGCCCGGCCGGCGCTGGTCTGGCTGAACTCCCCGGCCAATCCGAGCGGGGCGATCCTGGACGGAGAGACGCTGGCCCGTCGGGTCGCTGACGCGCG
Organism: Propionibacteriaceae bacterium; assembly: GCA_035296105.1. GTDB lineage: Bacteria > Actinomycetota > Actinomycetes > Propionibacteriales > Propionibacteriaceae > Microlunatus. The sequence goes on from DATHBQ010000060.1 coordinate 1,064, forward strand.
GGAGCGCGGCGCCGTGGTGGCGGCCGACGAGTGCTACGGCGAGTTCGGCTGGGAGGCCGAGCCGGTCTCGGTGCTGCACCCGGACATCTCCGGCTGCCGGCTCGACGGCGTACTGGCGGTGCACTCGCTGTCCAAGCGTTCCAACCTGGCCGGCTACCGGGCCGGGTTCGTCTCCGGTGACGCCGAGGTCGTGGCCGAGCTGCTGGAGGTGCGCAAGCACGCCGGGATGCTGGTGCCGAAGCCCGTGCAGGCGGCGATGATCGCCCTGCTCGGGGACCACGACCACGTGGTCGAGCAGCGGGAGCGGTACCTCCGCCGTCGGGCTCGACTGCGGCCCGCCCTCGAGGCGGCCGGCTTCCGGATCGAGCACTCCGAAGGTTCGATCTACCTGTGGGCGACCCGGGACGAGGACAGCCGCGCCTCTGTGGAGGCGCTGGCCGACCTGGGCATCCTGGTCGCTCCGGGGGAGTTCTACGGCGCCGCCGCGGCTCGGCACATCCGGGTCGCCCTGACCGCGACCGACGAGCGGGTTGATGCCGCCGCCTCCCGGCTCACTCGATCTGATCCACTCCGCGGCCCTTAGCCCAACTCCGCGGCACCAGCATCAGCCGCGGAGTGTGCCCAAAGGCCGCGGAGTGGGAGGTGGGGAAGTGGAGCGGCCGCCGACGAGCGTGTCGAGGCCGCGGCGGGTGCGAGACGAGCACAAGAACTAGCGGAGGGTGATCTCCACCCGCTTGGCCTTCGCCGCCGGCGTGACGTCGCTCCACTCCGGCAGGTCGAACTCGCCGGTCTGCCAGGTCTGGTCGCCGACCTTCACCGTGGTCACGCCGTAGTACTTGGCGTTGGCGACGGTGTAGTGGGCATAGGCCCAGGCCAGCCGGGTGGTCCGGGCGTCGATCACCACCCGGGCGTCGATGGTCTCCGGGCTCACCTTGCCGAAGGTCCGGCGCAGCGAGCGGGCCAGGCCGTCCGGGTCTCCCGGAGTGCTGGACCGGTCGAGACAGACGAACCCGGCGGGGGAGTGGCCGGTAAGCGTGCTGGCCAGGACCCGGGCATCAGCCTCGTGATCCCGGTAGGCATCCGGGTAGCCACTGCGCTGCACCTCCTGCGCGACCTCGGTGATGTCGCCGCTCTCCCAGCCGTCGACCTTGATCAGAGCGTCGTAGAACGCATTGGTGGCGTAGTACGGGTCCTGCAGCTGCTTGACCGAACCCCAGCCCTGGGAGGGGCGTTGCTGGAACAGGCCGACCGAGTCCCGGTCGCCGTAGTCGAGGTTCCGGATCCCGGTCTCCTGGTAGACCGTGGCCATGGCGATCGATGCGGCCCGCGGCGGTAGCCCGCGGCGGACGGACAGACCGACGATGATCGAGGCGTAGTGGGCCTGGTCGAGGTCCACGGCGACGGACTGGTCGGTGGCCGTGGCCACGCACCGCTCCTGGCCGGGGACCGGCTCCGCTCCGCTCCGGTTGCGCAGGTAGAGGAAACCGCCGACCCCGAGGGCGATCACCAGCGCCAGCACGACGCCCAGCGCTCCCGCGGCGCGAACCGCTCCGGAAGCCAAGTCAGTTCTTGTGCAGGTCGGCGTTGAGCTGCACCCCGCGGCCCTCACGATGACGGACCTCGACCGCCCCGGTGACCGAGTTGCGGAGGAACAGCAGCCCGCTGGAGCCGGACAGCGTCCGGGCCTTGACCACCTTGCCGTCGGGCAGCGTGACCTTGGTGCTCGCGGTCACGTAGAGACCCGCCTCGACCACGCAGTCGTCACCGAGGGCGATGCCGATGCCGGCGTTCGCGCCCAGCAGGCAGCGCTCGCCGAGCGAGATCACCTCGGTGCCCCCACCGGACAGAGTGCCCATGATGGAGGCGCCGCCGCCGATGTCGGAGTCGCGGCCGACCACCACTCCTGCCGAGATCCGGCCCTCGACCATCGAGGTGCCCAGCGTGCCGGCGTTGTAGTTCACGAAGCCCTCGTGCATCACGGTGGTACCCGCGGCGAGGTGCGCGCCCAGCCGGACCCGGTCGGCGTCGGCGATCCGCACCCCGGCCGGCAGCACGTAGTCGACCATCCGTGGGAACTTGTCCACCCCGTACACCGTCACGGTGCCGTACCGGGCCCGCAACCTAGACCGGACGAGCTCGAATCCATCGACGGCGCACGGACCGAGCGAGGTCCAGACCACATTGGGCAGGGACCCGAAGATCCCGTCCAGGTTGATCGTCCGGGGGGCGACCAGCCGATGGCTGAGCAGGTGCAGCCGGAGGTACGCGTCGCCCGTGTCGGCCGGGGGAGTGTCGAGGTCCACCACGACCCGACGGACCTCTGAGCGCACCTGCCGCAACTCGTCGGAGCGCTGGGCGGCGACCAGATCGGCGGGCGCGTCCTCCTCGGTTGCCGGTCCCAGGGCGGGGGCGGGGAAGTAGGCGTCCAACACACCGGCTGACTCGTGCACGGTGACCAGGCCCCAGCCCCAGGCCGCGCGGGTCCCCGTGTCGGTCGCGGGTTCGGTCAGTACGGCCGGGTCGGTCACGACGGCGAGACTACCGGCCTGTTCTGTGGTCGTCCGCCGCTTCGATCCCCACTTACCGCTGCTTGCTCCTTCTTACCGCTCCCTGCAGCGGGCGGTAAGTAGGAGCAAGGAGCCGGAAGTGGGATCCACGGATGGGGAGCAAGCCGCGGTCGTGCTCATCGGCCTCCATGTAGGGTGCCGGGCGTGACAGACGGGCTGGACCTCGAAGGTGACCTGGTCACGCTGCTCCGCCGGTTGATCGACATCGAGTCGGTCAGCGGCAACGAGGCGGTCATCGCCGACCACGTCGAACGGGCCCTGACGGACTACGACCACCTCGCCGTGTCCCGCGAAGGCAACCTGGTGGTGGCGCGTACGGAGCTGGGCCGGGCCGAGCGGGTGGTGATCGCCGGGCACCTGGACACCGTGCCGGTGGCGGCGAACGTGCCGTCCTGGGTGACCGACGGCGCCGACGGGGTCCGGGTCTGGGGCCGGGGGGCCTGTGACATGAAGGGCGGGGTGGCGGTCCAGCTCGCGGCCGCGGCAGCGCTCCCCGCGCCGAACCGCGACGTGACCTGGATCTTCTACGACAACGAGGAGGTCGAGGAGCAGCGCAACGGGCTGCGCCGGCTGGCCGCTGCTCATCCCGAGCAGCTGGCCGCCGACTTCGCCATTCTCTGCGAGCCGTCCAACGCCCGGATCGAGGGCGGCTGCCAGGGCAACCTGCGGGCCGAGGTGCGGCTCACCGGGGTCGCCGCCCACTCCGCCCGGGCCTGGATGGGCCACAACGCCATCCACGACGCCGGTCCCGTGCTGCAGCGGCTGGCCGCGTACCAGCCCCAACAGGTCGTGGTCGACGGACTGACCTACCGGGAGGGGCTGAACGCGGTGCGGATCTCCGGCGGCATCGCCGGCAACATCCTCCCCGACCGGTGCATGGTCGAGGTGAACTACCGGTTCGCTCCCGACAAGAGCCCCGAGCAGGCCGAGGCGCACCTTCGGGAGGTGCTGGCCGGTTTCCCGCTCGAGGTGACCGACATCGCGGCCGGGGCCCGGCCGGGGTTGGACCGACCGGCCGCCGCCGACTTCCTGGCCGCCATGGGCGGCAGGGCCAGCGCCAAGTTCGGCTGGACCGACGTGGCCCGGTTCGCGGCGCTGGACATCCCGGCGGTCAACTTCGGCCCCGGCGACCCGAGCAAGGCCCACGCCGACGACGAGTTCTGCCCGGCCGAGGACCTTCAGACCTGCCGCGACGGGCTGCTCCGCTGGCTGGGCCGCGAGGGTGGCTGAGATGACCGGACCCGAGCCGGAGCGCTGGCGGATCCAAGGTCCGGTGGTCCGGGGTGACCGGACGGCCCAGCCCTCCACCACCGACCAGCGGCTGTTGGAGAACCGCGGCGCGACCGACTTCATGCACTCCGACCCGTGGCGGGTGCTGCGAATCCAGTCGGAGTTCGTCGACGGGTTCGGCACCCTGGCCGAGCTCGGGCCCGCGGTCAGCGTCTTCGGTTCTGCGCGGACGCCGCGTGACCACGTGCTCTACGCCACCACGGAGCGGTTGGCCGCCGAGCTGGTCCGGGCCGGCCTGACCGTGATCACCGGCGGCGGACCCGGCGCGATGGAGGCGGCCAACAAGGGCGCCGCCGAGGCCGGCGGAGTGTCGGTCGGGCTGGGCATCGAGCTGCCGTTCGAGTCGAGCCTGAACCCGTACGTGAACCTGGGCATCAACTTCCGCTACTTCTTCGTCCGCAAGACCATGTTCGTCAAGTACGCGCAGGGTTTCGTGGTGATGCCCGGTGGCTTCGGCACCCTGGACGAGCTGTTCGAGGCGCTCACTCTGGTGCAGACCCAGAAGGTGACCAAGTTCCCGGTCGTCCTGTTCGACCGCAGCTACTGGGGCGGTCTTGTCGACTGGTTGGCCAGCACGGTGCTGGACCGCGGGGCGATCAAGGCGACGGACCTGACCCTGTTCACGGTCACCGACGACGTCGGGGAGGCGGTCGAGGTGATGCGGCAGGGAATCGCCGAGCTGGCGCCACCGCACCGGCCGGAGTGACCGGTCGGTCGCGGCTGCCGTGACAGCATGGAGCCCGTGGAGTGGTTCATTGCCGCGATCGCCGTGGCGGCCCTGGGCGTAGCGGCCATGGCGGCGGCGGGAGGCATGGGACAGATGAGCGCGCAGCCGGTGCACGACACCTACCGGCAGGACCTGCCCGACCGTCCGCTGACGGCCGAGGACATCCGCTCACTGCGGTTCGGGGTGACCCTGCGGGGATACGCGATGGCCCAGGTCGACGACGTGCTGGAGCGCCTGGGCCGGGAGATCGCCGACCGGGACGCCGAGATCGCGGGACTGCGGGCCGCTCTGGACGGCGGGCCGCGGCGGGCGGTGGCCGGCCCGCCCGCTGAGTACGACCGCGCAGAGGGATGAGCCCAGCAAGGGGGACGACCCCCTTGAACTCCCGCCGCGACCGCAAGAACACACGGGAGGTCGCGCGATCGATCGGAGCAAGGGGGACGACCCCCTTGAACCCCCGCCGCGACCGCAA
>DATHBQ010000061.1:0-6753 GCA_035296105.1 Propionibacteriaceae bacterium
GGCGACGAGGTCGACCTCGTCGTCCGGGGCGCGCGGGACCTCCCGCACCGGGATCCCGCCCCACCAGTCCACCTTCTTCGGCCCGGCCTTGCCCGCCTCGTAGCGGAGGGTGTCGAGCGGCGCTCCGAGCCGGATGGTGACGCCGGTCTCCTCGGCGACCTCCCGGACCGCACAGGCGGGCAGCGACTCGCCCGGCTCCACCTTGCCCTTGGGCAGGGTCCAGTCCTGGTAGCGCTTGCGGTGGATCAGTAGCACCTCCGTGCCGCGGATCGGGTCCAGCCGGCTGACCACGGCACCGCCGGCCAGGACCGGCTTGGCCAGGGTGGCCACCGCGCTCGGAGGGCGGACCAGCGAGGATACGGCCACGGGGGCGGGTCTACTTCGCCCCAGCTCGGCGCCGGCGGTTGCGCTCGATCAGGTACTCCTGCATGTCCAGCAGCGGCCGGCCCTGCTCGTCGGCGTTGAAGGCGATCCAGGTGCCGTCGGGCTGCAGCTTCCACGACGCAGTGCCCTTGTCGAAGGCGATGTCGAACAGGTCGGAGATCTCGGCGATGTGCGCCGGGTTGGTGATGGATGCCAGCACTTCTACCCGGCGGTCCAGGTTGCGATGCATCAGGTCGGCCGAGCCGATGCCTACCGTGGGTGACCCACCGTTGGCGAACCAGAACAGCCGGCTGTGCTCCAGGAACCGCCCCAGGATGCTGCGCACCCGGATGTTCTCGCTCAGGCCCGGCGCCCCCGGGCGCATCGTGCAGATGCCGCGGACCCACAGGTCGACCTTGACCCCCGCCTGGGAGGCCTGGTACAGCGCGTCGGTGATCGCCTCGTCCACCAGCGAGTTGACCTTCATCCGGATCCCGGCCGGTCGGCCGTCCTCGGCGTTGGCGATCTCGTTCTGGATCCGGTCCAGCAGACCGGTGCGGATGCCATGCGGTGCGACCAGCAGCCGCTTGTACCGGGTCTCCTGGCTCATCCCCGAGAGGTGGTTGAACAGTCGGCCGACGTCCTCGGTGATGATCGGGTTGGCCGTCAGCAGCCCGATGTCCTCGTACAGCCGCGCGGTCTTGGGGTTGTAGTTGCCGGTGCCGATGTGCACGTAGCGGCGCAGCCCCTCGGGCTCGTCGCGGACCACCATGGACAGCTTGCAGTGGGTCTTCAGCCCGAGCAGCCCATAGACCACGTGGCAGCCGTGTCGTTCCAGCCGCCGGGCCCAGGCGATGTTGGCCTGCTCGTCGAAGCGGGCTTTGATCTCCACCAGGGCGAGCACCTGCTTGCCGGCCTCGGCCGCCTCCACCAGGGCGTCGACGATCGGCGAGTCACCCGAGGTCCGGTAGAGGGTCTGCTTGATCGCCAGCACCTTCGGGTCGTCGGCCGCCTGCTCGATGAAGCGCTGCACGCTGGTGGCGAAGGAGTCGTACGGGTGGTGCAGCAGCACGTCGCGGTGCTTCAAGGCCGCGAACATGTCCGCCGGCGACGCCGTCTCCACCTCGGCCAGATGCGGGTGGGTGGAGGGCAGGAAGGCCGGGTATTTGAGCTCCGCCCGGTCGATCTCGGCGAGCGAGAACAGTCCCCGCAGGTCCAGCGGGCCGGGCAGGTGGAACACCTCCCGCTCGCTGATGTCCAGCTCACTGATCAGCAGCTCCAGCATCTTGGGGTCGATGTCGTCCTCGACCTCCAGCCGCACGGGCGGCCGGCCCACCCGGCGTCGCAGCAGCTCCTTCTCCAGGGCCAGCAGCAGGTTCTCGGCGTCGTCCTCCTCGACCTCGACATCCTCGTTGCGGGTGACCCGGAACGTGTGGTGGCCGACCACCTGCATGCCGCTGAACAGCTGGTTCAGGTGCCGGGCGATCACGTCCTCCAGGGCGACGTAGCGGCCCTCGGACAGGGGAATGAAGCGGGACAGCACAGTCGGCACCTTGACCCGGGCGAACTGGCGTACGCCGGTCTCGGGGTTGCGGACCAGCACGGCGAGGTTGATCGACAGCCCCGAGATGTAGGGGAAGGGGTGCGACGGGTCGACCGCGAGCGGAGTCAGGACGGGGAAGATCCGATCGTTGAACAGCTCATCCATCCGGTCCTTCTCCTCGGAGGTGAGCTGGTCCCAGCGCAGGATCTCGATGCCCTGGGCGGCCAGCTCGGGCCGCACCTCCTCCTGGAAGACCCGGGCCTGCTCCGCGACGAGGTCCCGGGTCCGGCTGAGGATCGCCGAGTGCACCTCCCGCGGCATCATCCCGCTGACCGATGGGACCGCGACGCCGGCGGCGATCCGCCGCTTCAGCCCGGCCACCCGGACCATGTAGAACTCATCGAGGTTGGAGGCGAAGATCGCCAGGAACTTGGCCCGTTCCAGCAGTGGGACCCGCAGCCGGTCCTTGGCCAGGTCGAGAACCCGGTTGTTGAAGGCCAGCCAGGAGAGCTCGCGATCCAGGAACCGGTCCGCCGGCAACGGCTCGGCCGCGGGAGGAATCGACGTCGCCTGCCCGTTGCCCGAGAAGGTCCCGGTCGCCAGCGCCTCGGCCGCGGCCGCGGTGTCCACTGCTTCCATCAGCCCTCCTGTGCTGCTCCGGTCGGGCGTTGCGCGTACATCACATCACGCGCCGCGGTGGTGAAGCCATAGCTGGAATAGAGCGCGACGGCGGCTCCGGATGCGGCCTCGACGTAGAGCTCGACCGCGGTGTTTCCCTGCTGCTGCAGGTGCCGCAGACCGGTCAGCAGCAGGGCCCGCCCGATGCCCTGCCGATGCCCAGCCGGGGCGACGCCGAGCACGTAGACCTCACCCAGCCCGTCCCCGTGCTGCTTGGTCCAGTGGAAGCCGATCATCGCCCCGCCGCGCTCGGCGACGAAGAACCCCGCCGGGTCGAACCAGGACTCGGCCATCCGCTCGGCCAGGTCCTTGTCGGTCACCGCGCCCTGCTCGGGATGGCCGGCGAAGGCGGCGGCGTTCACGGTCAGCCACGCCGCCTCGTCCTGGCCGGGCCGGAAGGTGCGGATGACCACCCCGTCGGGCACCACCGGCTCCGGCAGCGACTGCCGCAGGTCCCGCATCATGATCAGCAACGTCCGGCCGGCGACCAGGCCGGCGCGGGCGGCCAGGGCCTGGGCGGCCGGGCTGTCGGTCGGGGCGAGCACCTGCAGCGGCGACGGCGCGTGCCCGGCCAGCGCGCGGACCAGCTGCAGACCGAGGCCCTGGCGCCGGGACGCCGGGTCCACCACCAGGAACCCGGTGCTCTCCTGCGGACCGGCCAGGAGCTGGGCATAGCCGACCACTCGGTCCTCAGCGAGGACGGTGAGGTGCCGCGAATCGGGGGAACCCTGCCGGAGGGCGAGCTGGGCCGCCTCGTTCAGGGCCCGGTAGCCGTCCGCGGCCTCGGCGCGGGCCAGGAGCTCTTCGACGGTCGTCCGGGCAACGCCGGTGAGGGCGGAGTCGACGGTCAGCGTCGCAGCGGAAGGCATGGGGGCCAGGTTAGGGCGTGTCGATGAACTTGACCTCGGGTCGCGCCTCGGGGGTTCAAGGGGTCGGCCCCTGGCCGTCAGATCAGTAGGGTGGAAGCATGCGGGATGCGGAGTACCGGGCCGAGCAGATTGCGGCCTACGGATCGACCGAGCAGCCGGCCATCGCCGCCCGGATGGTGCCCCACCTGCGGCTGACCCAGATCGGCGTGGCCTGCGGGGCGGTCGGCGTCGTCCTGGCCGCCGTGGCCCTGGCTCTGTTCCCGTCCTTCAACAGCACCTACGAGGGGCGCGGCTGGGCCGTCGCCGCGCTGGTCTCGGCGATCGTGATGCTCGCCCTCTGCGTCGTACAGCTCATCGTCTGGCGGATCGCCATGGCCTCCTGGCGGGGCGTACGTCCCGAGGACCTGAACGCGGAGGCGCGGCTCTCCTGGATCGCCCACCTGACCTCCTACCCGGTGGCGCTGGTCGCGCTCTTCGCCGGGATGGCCGGCAGTGCGGCGGCCGGGTGGACCGCGACCTCCGCGGTGCTGCTGGCCTTCTCCCTGCTGCTGGTCCTCGCCGCCCAGGCGCTGGCCGCGGTGCAGTTCCTGCGGCCCAGCGGTCCACCGGGAACCCTGCCGGCGCACATGCGTCGGCTCATCGCCCGGGCCCAGCCCCGGCGGCCGCGGCCGGGTGACGCTCCTTAGGAGCTGACGGTCCGGCTGGAATCCTCGACCGGCGTGACGAACCGGTAGCCGACGTTGCGGACGGTGCCGATCACCGACTCGTACTCCGGACCGAGCTTGGCTCGCAGCCTCCGGACATGGACGTCCACCGTCCGGGTACCGCCGTAGTAGTCGTAGCCCCAGACGTCGCTCAACAGCTGCTGGCGGCTGAACACCCGGCCCGGGTGCTGCGCCAGGTACTTCAGCAGCTCGAACTCGGTGTAGGTCAGGTCCAGCTGGACCCCGTTGAGCTTCGCGCTGTAGCCGGCCTCGTCGATCAGGATGTTGCCGGACTGGATCACCGGGTCGACGGAGGACGAGACGCTGGGACTCATCGCCAGCCGCAGCCGGACCTCGACCTCGGCGGGTCCGGCGGTGGCCAGCAGCAGGTCATCGAAGCCCCAGTCGGAGGAGAACGCGGTCAGGCCGCCCTCGCTGGCGATCACCAGCAGCGGGGACTCCTTGCCGGTGGTCTCGATCAGCCGACACAGGGACCGCGCGCCGACAAGATCGCGACGGGCGTCGAGCAGGATCACGTCGGAAGGCGGTGCATCCAGCAGGGCAGTGGCCTCCGCGGCCGCCACCTTCACGGTGTGCGGGAGAAGCTCCAGCGCCGGCAGGATCTCGCTGGACGCGTGCATGTCGTTGGTCAGCAGCAGCAAAGTGGCCATCGCGGTCTCCTTCGCTCTGGAGTCGGTGCCTGCCCCTCGGAACCGCCCGCCGCTGGAGCGGTGAGAAAGTCTTGCGGGGAGACTACTGCAATGGAGAAGGTTGCCCTGTACTACTGGGCGGGGGCCCGGGCGGCCGCCGGGGTCGAGTCGGAGTCCGTCATGGCGACCACGGTGGTCCAGGCGCTGCAGACGGTGGTCGAGAGTCGGGCCGATCCGCGGTTTTCCCGCGTTGTCAAGGCATGTTCGTTGTTGGTCGACGGCGTTGCGGCGCATCCGGACGATCTTGGTCGGGTGCTGTCGGGACCCGTTCGGGTCGATGTGCTGCCCCCGTTCGCCGGTGGCGCCCCGGTCCGTCCCGCTCAATTGATGATCAACTACGCGACGTTCGTCCAATTGTTTGTACAAAGAATGTGAGCAACGTCACCGGAAAAGACTCCGCAGGGACGCCTGGCAGCAGCACCTGACCACTATCTGGACAGAAGTCTCAGCTGTCGGACAGATCCTTGGGGCTCGCCGACTTCCCGCCCTAGTCTGGAGGTGTGATGAAGACGAACGCGTGGGCGCTGCTGCTCACCCGTCGCCGGGCCGTCGACCACGGCCGTATGCGTTCGTCCTTGTGTCGGGCCTGACCTTTCCCCCCGCCGTCACCAACTCCATTTGTCGTCGGCTGGCCTGGGCTCATCGACCCTGCCGCCTGACGCCACCACCATCACGAAGACAGGGAATCCCATGAGCAGACAGCAGGTCCTGGTCGATGCCGACTGGGTCGAGGAGCACCGCAACGACGACAACGTCGTGCTGGTCGAGGTCGACGAGGACACCAGTGCGTACGACGGCGGGCACATCGCCGGAGCGATCAAGCTGGACTGGAAGACCGACCTCCAGGACCCGGTGCGCCGCGACTTCATCAACAAGGAGCAGTTCGAGAAGCTGCTCTCCGACCGAGGCATCAGCAACGACGACACCGTCGTCCTCTACGGCGGCAACAACAACTGGTTCGCGGCGTACGCGTACTGGTACTTCAAGCTCTACGGGCATCAGAACGCGCTGCTGCTCGACGGGGGCCGCAAGAAGTGGGAGCTGGAAGCCCGCGAGCTGAGCACCGAGACCGTCACCCGGCCGGCGACCAGCTACACCGCCACCGAGCCCAACCTGGGCATCCGGGCCTTCCGCGACGAGGTCGTATCGGCCATCGGCAGCAAGGGCCTGGTCGACGTGCGCAGCCCCGACGAGTTCGCCGGCCGCCTGCTGGCGCCGGCCCACCTGCCGCAGGAGCAGGCGCAGCGCGGCGGACACATCCCGACCGCCATCAACGTGCCGTGGAGCAAGGCGGCCAACGACGACGGCACCTTCAAGTCCGACGAGGAGCTGAAGGAGCTGTACAGCAACGCCGGGCTCGACCTGGACGAGGAGATCATCGCGTACTGCCGGATCGGGGAGCGCAGCGCGCACACCTGGTTCGTGCTGCACGAGATCCTCGGCCAGCAGAACGTGAAGAACTATGACGGTTCCTGGACCGAGTGGGGTTCGCTGGTCGGCGTGCCGGTTGCGCTCGGCGACGAGCCGGGTGAGGTCTGAGCATGTGCGGAGCGACCACCGGGGGGCTCAGCCTCGACGGCGTCGACGTAGCCAAGGAAGCCATCATCCAAGGCGTCGTCGTGCGGGATGAACAGCCGGTCGGCGGGGCGTACGTACGCCTGCTCGATCGCTCGGGTGAGTTCACCGCCGAGGTGCCCACCTCTGCGACCGGGCACTTCCGGTTCTTCGCCGGGCCGGGGGAGTGGACGCTACGGACGCTGGCGCCCAAGTCGTCGCCGGTCGACCGTGCCGTACGCGCCGACCGTGGTGCCGTCGCCGAGGTCACCGTCAGCCTGTAGCCGTCGGCAGGGACGATTTCGGCTGGTGCGCCGGTTCTACCCGCCACA
>DATHBQ010000062.1:0-19790 GCA_035296105.1 Propionibacteriaceae bacterium
CAAACTGGCCGTCTTCCTGGCCTCCAGTGACGCCGACTACGTCACCGGGGCGTCCTACGTGATGGACGGCGGTCTGATGATCAACCTCGGCCAGGGCGCGTAAGCCACCACAGAAAGGAAGTTTCATGTCGAGCAACAACCTGATCGGACGTCTCACCAAAGGCATGGTCGCCGGCGTCGTTGGCACCATCGCGATGACCGTGTCGGAACGACTAGAGATGGCCGTCTCGGGACGAGAGGCGAGCACGGTCCCAGGGCAGGTCGGAGCGCACCTCCTCCCGAGGCAGGACCCGAGCTCCACCACCGACATCGAGCGGCTCAACACCCCCGTCCACTGGACGCACGGCATCACCATGGGTGCCCTTCGAGGCGCCCTCGACCAAGCCGGCCTCCGCGGACTCCCAGCCAGCGCCGCTCACTTCGCTCTGCTCTGGGGCGGAGACGCCGCGCTCTACCGCTCCCTGGGCATCGCCGATGTGCCCTGGCGCTGGGATGCAGACGAGCTCGCCTCCGACCTACTGCACAAGGCCGTGTACGCCGCCGTCACCGGCGCCGTCTACGACGCGATGACCGCCGACAGCCACTGACACTCCTCGGGTCTGTTCCTGAGCAGGACCACGCTGAAAGCCTCCAGACCCTATCGGCGGCGTTGTACTCCTCGTCGCTGACAGGTCGCCCCAGCGGGGCGGCGGACTGGCCGATTCCGACCAGTTCTGGTGCAGCGGGTGGCCACGGGCCTCAAGGAGACGAAGCGGGTCAGGTTCGCAGGTCGGCGTGGCTGTTGGAACGGGAGGCTGTGAGGGCCTGGCTTAACGCGTTGTGCCGAGGATGTCGAGCCGGCCGTTGCGTACGAAAGCGGGGATGCCGACATGGAGTCCGGCAACCGCTGATGGTTGGCCGGAGCCTTTGGATCGCTGGGGTCGGCGGACGCCGGGGCGTGGCCGGAGCAGACGTGGCCTTCGCCACGTCGAACATGGCCGCACTCGGACTGGTCGAGTTGCAGCGCGGTAGCCATCGCCTCGAGCACCGCCTCGGAGACCCCCTCAGGTTGCCCCGTTCCAGTGCGTGTAGTACTCGATCCTGACCCCGGCAGCACCGGCGCCCACTTGGTGGAGCACGTCCAGGCAGCCGTCTGGCTCAGCGACAGTGATCCCAGAAGCGGTCGGATGTGCTTGCGGATGTAGCCCTCATACGTTCGTCGTGTCGACGGATCTACGTCGAGCACGCCGAGCCATCTGTCGAGCAGCTGGCCAACCGTGGCTCGGGTGCGCGGGCTGCGCCGCTCGTCGACCTGACTCAGCAATCGGGTGCGGATGCGTTCCGCCACTTGGCCAGCCTTCGGTCCCGCTGGCACGAGCTCGGTGAGGTACAGCCGCCTCTTCGAGATCGGGTCGACGCCAGCTGAGACCCGAACCCGAAGCGCACCCGATGGCAGCTCGTCGATGGTGCCCCGTGACCGAGCTTTGCGCTTCTCCGGGTCGGCCATGCGTCGACCGTAGCAGTCTGTGTCAGATTCGTGTCACGACCCTGCCCGCTACTACAATCAACTGGAATAAATCGGGCCCTGACTAGGTTCTTTGCCGGTAGGCCCCGTGGGACTCGAACCCACAACCCGCGGATTAAAAGTCCGCTGCTCTGCCAATTGAGCTAGAGGCCCAGGTGCGTACGGCTCGCGCACGCACCCGACAGTCTTTCAGACCTGGCAACTGGCCCGAGCGGCCCGGACTCGGGCAGCTACTTCGGCGGGAGGGCCCGGACGTAAGTCAGGCCATGCTGGATCCACTGGGCCAGCTCATCGTCGCTCGCCGATCCATCGAGGTCGATGCGTAGCCAACCGGCGGTCGGCCGCCCGCGCATCTCGAACGGCCGGGCCCGCGGATCGGCGAGCAGCGACTCGGTCTGCGCCGGGTCGACCCGCAGCATCAGTCCACCCTTGCCGCTGGCGCCGACGGCCATGTGGCCGTTCAGTAGGAACGCCACGCCGCCGAACATCCGCTTCTCCTCGACGCTCGGCTCACTTGCCAGCAGCTCGCGGAGACGGTCGGCAAGTTCCACGTCGTATGACATGGGAGCACTATCCCTGCCTCCACTGACAGAACGCAGAAGGTGGGCCCGTTCTCCTGAGGTCAGGAGAACGGGCCCACCTGTTGTCCGCTTAGCGGGCGCCTAGTCCGAACAACTAGTGGGCGTCCGCGTGCGCGTGCGCGTCGGCCTTCACCTTGGCCTTGGCCGAGCGCTGCCCGACACGGCTGCCGTCCTCGAACAGACCCTCCTTCGACCTGGCCAGGGTCAGCGTGGCGTGCGCCGCCGCGTCACCCAGCTCGAAGAGCGCCCTCGTGCTGAGGTTGGTGATGTCGTCGCAGGCCTCGTGGTAGCACGGGTCGTACGGTTCCCCCGCCGTACCGCCGTAGATGGCCGCCTGCTCCGGCGTCTTGATCCCCTCGGCACCACTGAACAGGCCACCCGCAGGGATACCGACCGCGATGAACGGACCGTAGTCGGACCGGCCACTGAATTCGGTCGGCTCGCTCTCCAGGCCCTGGCTCTCGAAGTACTCGGTGAAGATGCTCTCGATCTGACCCGACCCGGGCGGACCGGCCGGATCGGAGTCCGACCCGTCACCGTCGTAGACGAATCGCACGTAGTTCGGTGAGCCCAGCATGTCGAAGTTCAGGTTGGCGTAGATCTTCGACAGCTGGTTCGCGGTCAGGTTCTCGACGTAGTACTCCGAGCCGAGCAGGCCGTTCTCCTCGGCACCCCAGAAGGCGAAGCGCACCTGGCGCTGCAGCTTGTTCTTCTTGGTGTAGCCCAGCTCGGACATCTCCTCGGCAATCTCCAGGATCGTCGACGTGCCGCTGCCGTTGTCGTTGATGCCCGGGCCCTCGATGACCGAGTCCAGGTGCGCCCCGACCACCACGGTCTGGTCGCTGTTCTTGCCCTTCGGCGTGTCCGCGAGGACGTTGTACGTCGTCCGGTTCGGGTCCGTCTCGGTCGCGGTGGTCACCCGCACCGTCACGGGGCCAGCCTGGGTCTGGGTGAACAGCGCCTGCGCGTCGGCGTAGCTGAGGCCCACCACCGGAATCTCCTGTGGCGTACCGAGCGTCCCGATGAACAGGTCGGTGCGACCCTCCTGGCCTTCGTTGAAGATGATCGCCGCCTCGTAGCCGGCCTCGGCCGCGTTGGCGGCCTTGACCGCGAAGTTGCAGCCACCCCGCTGGATCAGGGCGACGGCCGGCTCGGCCGGTGCGGGATCGAATGCAGCCGGATCACAACCTGACGTCGTCTCCCCCGCGGGCGCGGTCGGCGGGAACTCGACGTCGATCGGCACCACGACACCGGTGACGTCTCCGCTCGCGGAATAGTCGAAGGTGCCGGTCTCGTACGTCGTTGCCGTCGGCGTGACCTGGGCCAGGGTGCCCGGAGCCGTGTTGCGGAAGAACGGGAACGTGAACTCCTGGATGGTCACCTTGTAGCCGGCGCGGCGCAGCCGCTGGGCGACGTAGTCCACCGAGGCGTCGTAGCCCGGGGTTCCGGAGGCCCGGGTTCCGCCGTTCTGGTTGGCGATCCGCTGGAAGGCTCGTTCGTGCTGCAGGATGCCGTTGACCGTCACCGCCTGGCGCAGCTTTCGAGTGTTGACGTCGTCGATGGCCGATGCCGAGGTTGGCACCATCAGGCCGAGAGTCAGCGGGATCGCCGCCACCCCCAATAACGCTTTGCGCAATGCACCCTCCGAGAGCGAGAAGTTACGGGAACTTGCCGAACCGTAACCCAGCCGTGATTTGTCTGTCGACCCTTCGGACGGCAGACAATTGAATTCGTGCGGGAATGGAGCGCCACCGGTACTCGCCGACGTTCCGGCGACGTCACCGCTCTCTACGACCCCGCCACTGCGCGACTGCCCCATCCACGTCGACCGGCCGAAGCACCAGGGCCGGCCCGTCGATCCTGCGGCGGTGGCTGTCCCGGATCCGCTCATTCAGGTCCTCGACCACCCGGCGCACCTCGGCCTCGTCACGTAGGCCGGCCAGGGTTTGCGGCAGGTCGGTGACCTCTTTGCGCAGGGCCAGCGACGCCGGGAGCGGCATGGGGATCTTCTCCCGCTCCAGGAAGCCCTTCACCCACCAGTCCTCGTCGTCGCGGCCGTTGAGTCCGGGCAGCGGCTTGCCCGCGCCGGGCAGGTTGTCGAACTCGCCCCGCTCCGTGGCCTCGCGGATCTGCCGCTCCACCCAGCTCTCGTACGGCATGACTCCACGGTATGCGCGGCCCAAGGCGCGGCCGACCGCATCAGCGGTGGCATGCTGAGGACGTGGACCTGTGGCAGGTCGGGCTGATCGCGGTGATCGTGATCGGCTTCGGCCTGATCGTCTTCGGGGCGCTCTGGGACCGCGCCCGCAACCAGCGCCGGGCCCGCGAGATGCTTTCGCCGCCACCGCGGGTCATCCCCCAGTTCCGGCCGGATGCGCCCGCCCCCCACTACCTCTCCGACCTGCAGGCCCGTCGACGGCCGGCGGGAGCCGAGGGCACGACCCTCACCCCCGAGGAGCGGGAACGGGTCAACCGGCAGATCGCCGACGCCCGGACCGTCACCGTCGCCACCGGGTACGCCTCCCGCGACTTCGTCACCGATCCGGCCTCGGGCTGGGCGGTGCTCGACCATCCGGCCGTGCTGGCCTGTGCGGACCCCGTCGAGAGCATCCGCGAGCTGCTGCCGGTGCTCGAGCGGCTGATCATGACCGGAACCCCCCTGGTCGTCCTCGCCCCCCGGCTCTCGACCGAGGTGCGGTCAACGCTGGAGGTCAACGCGATCCAGCGGACGATGCGGCTGCTCGCCGTCACCCCGAACATCGCCGACCTCAAGAGTCTCGCCGCCGCCTGCGACGCTGACCCGGTGGACCGGTCGGATCGGCAGTCCGGCTACCTCCCGCCCGAGCGGCTCGGCGGATGTGAGCGCTGGGTGAGCACCGCCAAGGCCAGCCATGTGATCACCTCCGCCGACATCGCGCATCCCGCGTGATCGCCTACCTGGCCGCGCTAGCCCCGATCATCTTCGGCACCACCTACCTGCTGACCACCGACTTCCTGCCGCCCGACCGTCCCCTGCTGGCCGCTCTGCTGCGGTCGCTGCCCACCGGCCTGATCCTGATCGTCGGCACCCGACCACCGGACCGGCGCTGGCTGGCCCGTCTCGCCGTGCTCTCGGTGCTCTACGCCTCGGGGCTGTTCCCGCTGCTCTTCCTGGCCGCCTACCTGCTGCCCGGCGGAGTCGCAGCGGTGATCAACTCGATCAGCCCGCTGCTGGTGGTCGTGCTGTCGGTCCCCCTGCTCGGCGCGCGGATCCACCCGGTGTAGATCGGCGCCGGCCTGCTCGGCATCGGCGGCGTCGCCCTGCTGGTGTTGCGGTCCGACGCCCGACTCGACCCGCTGGGCCTGCTGGCAATGACCGGCGCGGCGACGATGATGGGCACCGCGACCGTGCTGACCAAGCGCTGGGGCCGCCCGCCCGGTATGACGGCGGTCGGCATGACCGGCTGGACCTTCCTGCTCGCCGGGCTCACGCTGCTGCCGGTCACCCTGCTCGTCGAGGGCCTCCCTGACTCCCTCACCGCTCGCAACGTCGGTGGGCTGGTGTACCTGGTCCTGATCAGCGGCGTGCTGGCGTACGCGCTGTGGTTCTGGGGGCTGCAGCACCTGACCGCCAGCTCGGTCACGTTCCTCAGCCTGCTCAACCCGGTGGTCGCCGCGGTCCTGGGCTGGGTGGTGCTTGACCAGCGCCTCAACGCTCTCCAGCTGCTTGGCGCGTTCATCGTCCTCGCGTCGGTGGTGCTGGGTCAGCAGGCCACCCTGGACCGGCTCGCCAAACGGTCGCGTACCCCGACGGCACCACTACCATCGCCTCCATGAGCGGGTCCGACGCCGAACGCCGTTGGCCGCGCTCGGTGTACGCGGTGGGCAGCGAACCCGACCCGCGCTTCACCTTCGCCAACGAGCGGACCTTCCTGGCCTGGATCCGTACCGCGCTTGGGTTCCTGGCCGCCGGGGTCGCGATCGCCGCGGTCGCTCGGCTGGCCGGACCGGTCGGGCTCGAGGTCCGGCTGGCGTCGGTGGTGTTGATCATCTCCGGCCTGGCGTGCGGCATCCTGGCCTACTGGCGCTGGATGATCAACGAGCGGGCGATGCGGCTCGGTGAGCCGTTGCCGTCCTCACCGATGCTGCTGGTCGTGACCGCGGTGGTGGCCGGGGTGGCCCTGGTTGCGACCGTGGTGGCGGTCTTTGCGTGAGCACCGCACCGCCCTGGGACCCAGGTCTGCAGAACGAGCGGACCGGCCTGGCCTGGCAGCGCACGATGCTGGCCGGCTTGGTGTGCAGCCTGCTGGTCACCCGGCTGCTCGCCGAGCTCTCACCGCTGCTCGCGGTCCTCACCGGACTGGCCGCTCTGCTGGCAACTGCGGGGCTGGGCTGGATGGCCATTCGCCGTTTCCGGCGACACAGCACCGCGCTGCACGCCCAGCGTCCGATCGGTGACGGCCGTCCCCAGGCCCTGATCAGCGTGGTGGTCGCCCTGACCGCAGTGGGAGCCCTGGTCTTCGCCGTGCTCGCCTGAGAACGCTACCCGAGTGGGGCTCCGAAGCCTTGACACGCCGGACACGGGTGAAACGCGCGTGCAGATCCAGGCGTGTCAGCCGTAGCCGAGCTCGTGCAGGCGGTCGTCCTCGATCCCGAAGTGGTGGGCGATCTCGTGCACGACGGTGATGCGGACCTCCTCCACCACGTCCTCCTCGGTGTCGCAGATGGCCAGGATCGGTCGGCGGAAGATCTGCACCGTGTCCGGCAGCCCGGTGTAGGACTCACCGCGCTCGGTCAGTGGCGTCCCGGAGTAGAGCCCAAGCAGATCCGCCGGGACGTCGTCGGGCGGGTCGTCCTCGACCAGGATCACGCAGTTGTCGATCAGCTCCGCCAGCTCGGGCGGGATGGTGTCCAGCGCCTCGGCGACGAGCGTCTCGAACTGCGTCGCGGACATCTCCATGGCCATCGGCCTACGACTCGGCCTGACGCCAGT
This sequence comes from Propionibacteriaceae bacterium, assembly GCA_035296105.1. Taxonomy (GTDB): domain Bacteria; phylum Actinomycetota; class Actinomycetes; order Propionibacteriales; family Propionibacteriaceae; genus Microlunatus. The sequence goes on from DATHBQ010000062.1 coordinate 7,058, forward strand.
ACGGCTTGCCGACAAAGGACAGCGGGCCGCGGATAGGGATCCAGCGCGGACCCAGCAGCCGGTCGAGCAGCGCCCAGCCCGGGGCCACCCCGATCAGGACCGGAACCACGGCGACGAGGGGCCTGCCGCCCCGGCCGTGGCCCAGCTCGGTGGGTTCACTCATCGCAGCGATGGTACGGGCAACCGCCGGTGGCCCGGCAAGCGGGAAACGGGACCACCAGGACCCGGTGGGGAACCGGTGCACACCCCGGTGACGTAGGTCGATCAGGGTGATCAACCGCGCCGACTTGCCGCTCCAGGTGCCGTAACAACACCGTTGTAATTTCTCCGGTGTTGTCCGCGTGTCGGCTTGCCTTCTTCCTGTGAGTTCTACTCAATTCCTTGCCGCACCCCGTGAGACGCGGTTAGAGTCCTGCGCAGCTTGTGACTTTTGTGACTGTGGTGATCGATGTGACGGAGGCTCTGGTGCGCATAACAGCCCTTGCTCGCCAGGTGGTGGGCCGGATCGCCGCTGTCGCTCTCGCTGCTGCGGTCCTTGTCGGCTTCGTCGCCCTCCCGGCCACCGCGGCTCCGAGCGTCCAGGTCACCGCCACCACCAACGTCAACGTCCGCGCTGAGCCGAGCACTACCGCCCGCGTCGTCGGCGGGCTCTACCGCGGCCAGACGGTCACGGAGCTCAGCAGGATCCACGGCTGGTCCAAGATCAGGTTCGGCGGATCCTCCGCCTGGGTGGCTAGCCGGTACCTCGGCCGGGGCGCCGACCTGCCGCCGCCCAGCCGGGTCGAGGCCGGCGTCGTCAAGGTCACCACCACTGCCCTGAACCTGCGCAACGGGCCAGGGCTCACGTACAAGGTCATCCGGGTGTTGGCGGAAGGCACCCGGGTGACCACCACCGGCAAGACGGCTCGCGGGTTCGCGGAGGTGCTGCACGGACGGTCCCGCGGCTGGGCGGCGATCCAGTACCTGGCCAGCTCACGAACCGGCCTGCCTGCGGTGATCGGGACTCGGGTGGCCACGGCCGACCTGGACATCCGGACCAGCTCCGGATCCGACGCGCGGACCGTGGCCGAGGTGAAGAAGGGCACCCGGCTCTCGGTCACGGGGGCGACCCAGAACGGGCGGGCCCAGATCGTGTTCCGCAAGGCGGTCCGCTGGGTGACGGCGAAGTACCTGGCCAACCCGACGGTGGCCCGGCCGGCCCCGCCGAAGCTTCCCAGGATCACCGGCACCCGGTACGCGACGACGACGCTCGACGTGCGGTCGACGTACGCGGACCGCTACACCCTGATCGCCGAGGTGCCGCGCGGCACCGCCCTGAAGATCACCGGGGCGCTGCGCAACGGCCGGATGCAGATCATCTACGCCAACGCCGCACGCTGGGTGACCGCCAAGTACCTGTCCAAGACCCGCCCCTCCGGCATCCCGACCAGCTGGCGGACGACCGAGCGGGGGCTGCAGCCCAATGCCGTTCGGGTGCATCGGGCGGCGCGGGCGAAGTTTCCCTCGATCACCACCTACTACGGCGTCCGCAAGGACATCACGCCGGACCACCCGGCCGGGCGGGCGCTGGACGTGATGATTCCCAGGTACAAGACCACCAGCGGGCGCAACCTCGGCTTCTCGGTCGCGAACTGGGCCCGGGCGAACGCCGGGTCTCTCCGGATCAAGTACGTGATCTGGGACCAGAAGATCTGGAACATCCAGCGCAACAGTGAGGGGTGGAGGCACATGGCCAGCCGCGGCAGCGACACGGCGAACCACAAGGACCACGTGCACATCACCGTCTACGACGGCTGAGCGGAACGGGGCTTGATGATATCGAGGTCCCCGCTCTCCGGCCCTTCGACAGGCTCAGGGCGCATAGGGCGGCTCAATGCGCATCGGCGGCCCTGCCTTCCGCAGCCGTGAGCGCAGCCGGGTGTTCTCCTCCTCCAGCTCCAGCACCATGGCCACCCCGGCCAGGTTGAGGCCGGCCTGCAGCAGTGCGGCCACCCGCCGCAGCCGGGTGATGTCGTCGCCGCTGTAGAGCCGGGTGCCGCCCGCGGTGCGACCCGGCGTGACCAGGCCGGCGCGCTCGTACGCGCGAAGGTTCTGCACCCCCGTACCGACCATCTCGGCCGCCACGGAGATGACGTACACGCTCAGGGTCGAGTCGCTCATCGCTTGCGGACTTTCTTGCTCAAACGGAGTTGCATCTCGTTCTTCTGCTGGATAAAATCTGTATCAGCCACTATAGATCGGTGGCCGACCCAGACAACAAGACGACTTGTGGAGGTGACCCTTCCAATGTTGATGCGAACCGACCCGTTCCGTGACCTGGACCGCCTCACCCAGCAGGTGTTCGGCACTGCCGCCCGGCCCGCGTTCATGCCGATGGACGCCTGGCGCAGCGGGGACGTCTTCCACATCGAGTTCGACCTGCCCGGCGTGAGCACGGAGTCGATCGACCTGGACGTCGAGCGCAACGTGCTGACGGTGCGCGCTGAACGCGGGCAGGCGAACAACGACGGGGCCGAGATGATCGCTGCCGAGCGGCCCCGTGGCGTCTTCAGCCGCCAGATCATCCTCGGCGACAACCTGAACCTGGATGCCGTGGAGGCCACCTACAACGACGGGGTGCTGCACCTGACGGTCCCGGTCGCGGAGAAGGCGAAGCCGCGCAAGATCTCGGTCGAGAGCGGCAGCAGCAACGGCAACTCCAAGGTGATAACCGCCGACTGACCAGCCGTAATCCAGGTTCCCGAGAGGTCTCATCCGGATCGACGGTTCAGGCCACTGGTCGGCTTCGTGTGGATGGGATCAAGGGAGATCTCCCGGGAACCGCAGCACGGATGCCCCGGGGCTGAGGTCGTTGACCTCGGCCCCGGGGCTTTTGCGTCGAGCCGGCCAGGCTCGACGCCCTGGGCACTAGCGTTGGGCCGTGCCGCCTGAGGAGGTACTCCTGGCCCGGCTCTGCGCCGGGAGAAGAAGGTAGTCGTCGCGGCTCAGTACGGCCAGGTCCAGCCGGCCACCTCCGGGATGTCGGCGCCCTGCTCCCGGGTGTGGGCCCGGGCCCGAACCCGGGCGTCGACCATCTCCTGCCGCAGTCCGGCCGCCCGCGTACGCAGGCTCTCCACCCGGTCGATCACGTCGATGACCAGGTGGTACCGGTCCAGGTCGTTCAGCATCACCATGTCGAACGGCGTTGTGGTCGTGCCGTTCTCCTTGTAGCCGCGGACGTGCAGGCTGTCGTGGTTGGTCCGCCGGTAGGTCAGCCGGTGGATCAGCCACGGGTAGCCGTGGAAGGCGAAGATCACCGGCTGCGTCTGGGTGAACAGCGTGTCGAACTCGGCATCGGACAGCCCGTGCGGATGCTCCGCCTCGGGTAGCAACCGCATCAGGTCGACCACGTTGACCACGCGTACGCGGAGGTCGGGCAGCCGCTCACGCAGGATCGCTGCTGCAGCGAGCGTCTCCAGCGTCGGGATCTCCCCGGCGCAGGCCAGCACGACGTCGGGCACCGACCCGGTCTCGTCCCCGTTGCCGGCCCACTCCCAGATACCGGCGCCCCGGGTGCAGTGCAGGGCCGCCTCCTCCACGCTGAGCCAGTCGGCCTGCGGCTGCTTGCCGGCCACCACCACATTCACGTAGTGCCGGGAGCGCAGGCAGTGGTCGACGGTGGACAGCAGGGTGTTGGCGTCCGGCGGCAGGTACACCCGGACGACCTCGGGCTTCTTGTTCAGCACCACATCGAGGAAGCCCGGGTCCTGGTGGGTGAACCCGTTGTGGTCCTGCCGCCACACGTGGGAGGACAGCAGGTAGTTCAGGCTCGGGATCGGCCGCCGCCACGGCACCGCCGCGCTGGCCGACAGCCACTTCGCGTGCTGGTTGAACATCGAGTCGACGATGTGGATGAACGCCTCGTAGCAGGTGAACAGCCCGTGCCGCCCGGTCAGCAGGTAGCCCTCGAGCAGGCCCTGGCACATGTGCTCGCTGAGCACCTCGATCGCCCGGCCGCGCCGGTCCAGCCGCTCGTCCCGCTCGTCGATCTCGATCTGCCAGCGGCGGCCGGTGACGTCGAGGATGTCCTGCAGCCGGTTGCTGGCCAGCTCGTCGGGCGCGAAGGTGAGGTAGGTGTCCGGGTTCATCCGGGTCACCTCGCGCAGCCAGCCGCCCAGCACCCGGGTGGCCTCGTGCGACGTCCCGCCCGGCCGATCCACCGGTACGCCGAACTCGCGCCAGTCCGGCAGCCGCAGGTCGTGCGTCAGCCGGCCGCCGTTGGCCACCGGGTTCGCGCTCATCCGCCGTTCGCCGGTCGGGCTCAGCTCCCGCAGCTCGGACACCAGCGCACCGGCCTCGTCGAACAGCTCCTCCGGCCGGTAGGACTGCAGCCACTGCTCGAGCACCTGCCGGTGCTCGTTGTCGTTGCGGGCGGCGGGCAGCGGCACCTGGTGAGCGCGGAAGGTGCCCTCGACCTGCTGGCCGTCCACAATCGGTGGGCCGGTCCAGCCCTTGGGCGTCCGCAGGATGATCATCGGCCAGCGGGCCGGGGTGTGGCCGTCCGGGCTCTCGGTGCGTGCGGCCCGCTGGATCGCGGCGATCTGGTCGAGGCAGGTGGTCATCGTCTCGGCCATGGCCTGGTGCACCGCGGTGGGATCGTCGCCGGCCACCAGGTGCGGCTCGTAGCCGTAGCCGCGCATCAGGGTCTGGAGCTCCTCGGCCGGGATGCGAGCCAGCAGCGTGGGGTTGGCGATCTTGTACTCGTTGAGGGCGAGGATCGGCAGCACAGCGCCGTCGCGGGCCGGGTCGAGAAACTTCGCACTGTGCCAGCTGCCGGCCAGCGGTCCGGTCTCGGCCTCGCCATCGCCCACCACGCAGAACACGGTGAGGTCGGGCGAGTCCAGCGCGGCACCGAAGGCGTGCAGCAGCGAGTAGCCCAGCTCACCGCCCTCGTGGAACGAGCCGGGCGTCTCCGGCGCACAGTGGCTGGGCACGCCGCCGGGGTAGGAGAACTGGGCGAAGAACGCGGCCATGCCGGGCTCGTCCGGGGTGACGTGGCTGAACAGCTCGGAGTAGCTGCCCTCCAGCCACGCGCAGGCGTTGGGCCCGGGTCCACCGTGGCCCGGCCCGGCGACGAACACGGCGTTCAGGTCACGCTCGACGATCAGCCGGTTGGCGTGCGCGTACACCAGGTTGAGCCCCGGGACGGTGCCGAAGTGGCCGAGCAGCCTCGGCTTGATGTGCTCGGGCATCAGCGGCGTACGGAGCAGCGGGTTGGCCTTGAGGTAGATCTGGCCGACCGACAGGTAGTTGGCCGCCCGCCACCAGGCGTCGAGCCGGTACAGGGCCTCGGCGTCGAGCGGGCCGGGTGCCTCGCCGAGCGTGTACGGGGTAGGCGGCCGGGTCTCGCCGGTCCCGCTGGTGTCCTGGTCAGCGGCGGTGTCCCCGCCCATGCTGGCAAGCTGCGTCATAGGGACTGTCTACCCACGCTCTGCGAACTATGCGTAACCGAGGGGTTAATCACTGGGGCCCAGGCATCATCTACCGGCTGGTACCCCAGGGCACGGGCCTCGCTGAGATCGGCGAACTGGTAGCGGTTGGCCGAGATCCCGTTGATCACCACGGAGCCGTCCACGTTCGTGGCCTCCACCGCGGCGCGGACCGGCTCGGCGGCGTCCCGCGTACTCAGCCAGGCCGACCGTTCGCCGGGCCACGGCCTGTCGTCCTCGGGGCGGGTCTCGGCGAAGTAGCCGATGCGCAGCGCGACCACCGCCGTCGACGTGGTCGGGGTCGGGGTCGGCCAGGTGGACCACGGCATCGGCGCCGGCGAAGGTCTCCCGGCAGGCGGCGTCATCGGCGACGTCCAGCCGGCCTACGCCGTCCGCCGCCACGACGTCGACCGGCACCAGGTCCCAGCGGTCGGCCAGGGCCGCACGGACCGCCCGCCCGATCCGCCCGGCTGCGCCGGTGATCACTACGCGTCGCTGATCCCTCACGGTCAGACCGTATGCGACGGCGACGGTTGAGTCTCAGGTAGCCAGAGGGTTGAGCATGGTGCCATGGACGAGCTGCTGGAGATCGGCCGCTTCGCGGCGGTCAGCGGGCTGTCGGTACCGGCCCTGCGGCACTACGACGAGGTCGGCATCCTCAAGCCGGCGTCGTCGATCCGCAGGCCTCCTACCGCCGCTGCTCACCCGACCAGCTCGGCGATGCTCGGCTGATCTGCTCCCTCCGCGGAGTCGACCTGCCTCTCGAGGAGATCCGGGCCGTGCTCGCCGCGGACAGCGAGCCCGAGGTCCAGGACGTCCTGACCAGGCACCGCCGCCGGCTGGCCCAGCGCGTCGACCGGCTGGAGCAGATGCTCGCCACCTCCGCGACCTACGTCGAGCGCGGGGTTCCCGTACCGGCGCCGAACGGCTGCCGCATCGTCCAGGTCGTGGTCAGCACCCGTGACCATGACCGGTCGGTCCGCTTCTACTCGGATGCGCATCGGTGAGCTCGCGATCAGCTCCTCGACCCGGTGGTGCTGGGCCTCCATCCGATGGATCAGCTCGCTGTCCGGGGCGTCGCGCTCCAGCAGCTTGGGCCACAGCAGGGCGTCCTCGCCGGTGTGGTGCATGTCGAGACCCCCGAGAACGAGCCGCGCGTGCCCGGCTACCACCGCGGCTCGGCGGGTGTCCCCCGGAGCGACCGCACGAACCAGACGAGGGATCAGCGCGAGCTCGCGACGAAAGACCTTGTGCACGACCACCATGTCGCGCACGTCCGTAAGCTGCGAAGAGACAGGAGCTGTGGTGTTGTCATGTCACAAACCTCGTGTCGGCAGTGGCGCCGCGACAGCCACGCAACCCCCACTGCCCCCACAGTCGGCACCCGCTCCGTTTGCGTACGTATTTTTGTCCTGACTAATCCCGCCGAGGGGCTAGCCGATTTCTTACGTCCCACGTACGCTGGTCGGACCAGTAAAACGGGGGCAACGGCGCCACCGCCGCGACACGCGCGGGGGGAGGCACGATGCCCGAGTCGGATCATTCACCGGCTTCGCGCGGAGAGCGCCTGATTCAGGACATCTACGGGACGACTGAGCGGGCTGACCGCTTCTACAACGACCAGATGATTGACGTCCTGACGCCGCGGATGCGCGAGTTCCTCACCACCCAGAGCTGGATGGTGCTGTGCACCGCCGACGAGGACGGCATGCCGTCGGCGTCACCCCGGTTCGGCGAGCCGGGATTCGTCGTGCCGATCGACGACCGCACCGTGACCTGGCCGGAGCTACGCGGCAACGGCGTCATGACCAGCCTCGGCAACCTGGTCAAGAACCCCAAGGCGCACCTGATGTTCCCCGACATGACCGAACGGATCGGTCTGCACCTGCGCGGGGAGACCACGATCGTCGAGCACGACGTGATGCGTGAGGAGCACCCCGAGCTCGTTGCCTCGGCGCGGACCCCGCGCTCCCCCGAGCGCTGGGTCGTGTTGCGGCTGGAGGTCGCGTACGTCCACTGCCGGAAGCACTTCCCCCGCACGGACAACAAGCCCGTGCAGTGGGGGACGGACGACGTCAAGGCCAAGGGTGGGGACTACTTCGGGGCGAAGGACCACCCGAAGCCTTGGCGCCGTTCCGCCTAGGCGGTCCGGACTCAGAACACCCAGAATCCGGCGGCGGCCATGGGAAGGAGTCCCAGGGCCACCCACGGCGAGTAGGGGCGGCGGCGATTGACGACCAGCACCGCCGCCGCGGAGGCCAGGCCGAAGACGCCGCTCATTGCCCAAAGCCCGATGGTGCTGCTGCGGCTGGACTCCTCCGGATAGACGGCGATGTAGGCGGCCAGCATCGCCGCGAAGAGCCCGAAGACCACGATGATCAACGCGGAGACGATCATCCGCTGGACGAGGTCCAAGCTGCGCTCCTCGGCCTGGTCGGGCGGCGTTCGGTGGGCCGCTGCCCCGGTCGTCCGCCGCGACTGACGCGGTCCCGACACCGGCTGTTCCATCCCTCCATCCTTCCCAGTAGTTCCTACGGAGGCAGCAGGTGCTCCGCTCGCGCCGGTGGATCGGAGTAGGCCAGCGCCACCTCCTCGATGGCCCGGTCCACCGCGGTGAGACGTCCATCGTGCTGTCGCAGGTGCTCCTCCCAGGACGGCACGCTGAAGATCTCGAGGAAACGATCGGGCTGCTCACCGTCGCGATACAGCTCCCAGCGCGTCGCTCCGGTGCGGCGTCGCGAGCGACCGAGGTGCTCCATCGCCTCGAGGTACGCGGCCTGCTGGTCGGGCGTCACGGTGTAGGCCACCATCACCACCACCGGGCCGGCGTCGAGCTCCGGCTCGAAGGCCAGGCGGGCCTCCGGCCAGTACACCGCCGGGCGCGGGTCGAGGTGACCGGTCTCCGGGACCCGCCACACCAGGCCGGCGACGGCACTGATCAGCACCGCGGGCGCCGCGATCAGGAAGGTCACCGTCAGGCCGAGACCATCGGCCACGAGCCCCCAGACCAGCGCGCCGACCGTCATCGACCCGGTGAAGGTGACGGTGTAGACGGCGAGAGCCCGGGCCCGGACCCAGGCGGGCAGGAACAGCTGCAGCTCGGCGGCCAGGGTGGAGGTCACCGCCATCCAGGCCAGCCCGGCGAACACCAGGGTCACCAGCGCCGCCGGGAAGCTCGGCACCAGCACAATTACGGCCGAGGCCAGCGAGTAGATGATGCCGGCGGCGCCGATCAGGCCGTTGGTCGACAACCGATCCCGGACCCGCCCGAGCACGCCGGCGCCGAGGATCGCCCCGACGCCCAGCGCGGCGAACAGCGCACCGTACCCGTCGGCATCGAGGCCCAGGCGCTGCCGAGCGATCAGCGGAAGCAACGCCCACAGCGCCATCCCGGGCACTACGAACAAGATGACCCGTAGCAGGACCCGGCGGACCACTGGCTCGTGCCGGATGTAGCGGCCCCCAGCGCGCAGTGCCGGCAGGAACCGCTCGCGGCGGCTGTCGGAGTCGTCACGTCGCCGACGCCACCACAGCAGCGCCAGTGCGAACAGGACCACCGAGGCGGCGTTCAGGGCGAAGACCACCGGGACGCCGCCGAGGTGAGCGATCACCACCCCGGCCAGGGCGGGTCCCACGGAACGAGCGAGATTCACCCCGACCAGGTCGAGCCGGGCCGCCGCCCGAACCTGGGTCCTCGGCACCAGCTCCGGGAGCATCGCCTGCCAGGCCGGCAGCTGTACCGCACCTCCGGCGCCGAGGGCGAAGGTGAACAGCAGCAGCAGCGCCGGCGGCATCTGCCCGAGCGCGGTCAGTACGGCGAGCAGGGTGCCGACGCCGAAGAGGTAGGCCTGCACGGTGATCAGCAACCACCGCCGGTCGAAGGAGTCGGCCAGCACGCCGCCGGGGAGCGCCAGCAACATCACCGGGAGTGTGTTCATCGCCTGCACCAGCGACACCAGCGCCGCCGCGTTCGGCTCGTCCACCAGCAGCCACTGAGCACCGACGGTCTGCATCCAGGTGCCGGTCCAGCTGATCAGCACACAGATCCACAGCCAGCGGAACACCCGCTGCCCGAGCGGCGCCCAAGGAGAGGACTCCACCAGCAGAACCGAGCCGGGCTGGGGGTGTGCTCCCCCGCCCGCGGCCTCAGCGCCACTCGACGTCATCTGCCCCTCCCGTTGCTCGTGCCCACGGTGTCACGACCTCCAACCATGCGGTGCAGCACCTCTGGCAGCGAGTCCTCCGAGATGACGCCCAGCCGCGTGGTCGCCCGGGTCACCGCGACGTAGAGGTCGGACAGACCGCGCGGCGACTCCAGCAGGATCGCCTCCGGGTCGGCGATCAGGACCGAGTCGAACTCCAGCCCCTTTGCCTGATCAACCTGCAGGATCGCTGCGGAGGCGTCGAGCAGTGCCGGGTCGGAGCCGTACGCGATCCCTGGCAGCGCATCCGACAGAAGGGCGGTGAGGTCGGCGTAGCGCGAGCGGGGCACCAGGACCGCCAGGCGTCCGTCGCCGATCTGGGCCTGCTCGGCGGCGACGGCGTCGCGCATGGCGCGGCCGAGCTCCTCGGCCGGCACGGAGCGGCTCCACGGGGCCGCCCCGGTGGACCGCGCCGAGACCGGAGGGGTGGCCGCCGGGTCGATAGCGGCCAGCACGTCGCCCGCCACGACCATGATCTCGGCTGGCGTCCGGTAGTTGACGGTGAGCTCGGCGACCCGCCAGCGGGCGGGCGCGTACCGGTCGAGCAGCTCGGGCCAGGACCGCACGCCGGCACCGCTGCCGGCCTGCGCCAGGTCACCGACCAGCGTCATTGAACGGCGCCGGCAGCGGCGCATCAACATCCGCCACTCCATCGGCGACAGCTCCTGCGCCTCGTCGACGATCACGTGGCCGAACTGCCAGGTGCGGTCGGCCGCGGCGCGTTCGGCGACGGTCCCCGGGGCCTCCCGGTGTCGGGTCCGCTCCGCCATCAACGAGATGAACGGATCGACGTCAAGAGGGTCGACAGTCAGCCCGTCCGCGGCGAGCCCGACGTGCACCACGTCACGCACGTACGCCAGGTGCTCGGCGTCCGCGGCCGCCCGTTCGGCGTCCGCCCGGCGGCGCTGCCGTTTCGCCGTCTCGGACTCGCCGAGCAGGTCTGCCGCCTCGTCGAGCAGCGCCACGTCGGCCCGGGTCCAGGGCCGGCCGGGTTCCCGGTACAACGCGGCCCGCTCGGCGGCGGACAGCTCCGGCGCAGCGGCGGCGAGTCGCTCGGGAGACGACCACAGCAGGCTGAGCAGGCGCTCCGGAGCGACATCGCGCTCGGCCCGCTCCCACCGGACGGCTCGGACAGCCCGGGCGACGACATCGGCCATCGAGAGCCGGCCCTTGATCTGGCTCGTCTCCGGCGACTCTGCCGCGGTCCCGACCACACCGGGATATAGCTCGCCCACCGTGGACAGCACCACCTCGGTCTCGCCGAGCGACGGCAGCACCTGGTCGATGTAGCGCAGGAAGGTTGCGTTGGGACCGACCACCAAAACTCCGCGCCGGGAGAGCTCGTCACGGTGGCTGTAGAGCAGGTAGGCGGCGCGGTGCAGCGCGACGACGGTCTTGCCGGTGCCCGGGCCACCCTGCACGACGAGGACTCCAGGCAGACCGGCGCGGATGATCGCGTCCTGCTCCGCCTGGATCGTTGCGACGATCTCCGACATCCGGCCGGTGCGGTTGGCGGACAGGGAGGCGAACAGCGCGGCCTCCCCGACGAGACCTCGGTCATCGTGGCCGTCCAACCCGCCCAGGTCGAGGAGATCGTCGTCGACGCCGACGACAGTCCGTCCTCGGAGCCGGATGTGCCGCCGCCGGTGTACCCCCATCGGGTCCGCGGTGGTCGCTCGGTAGAACGGTTGCGCGACGGGTGCGCGCCAGTCGATGAGCAGCGGATCGTGATGCTCGTCGAAAAGTCCCGTGCGTCCGATATAGAACCTCGCCTGGTCGACCGTGTCGATCCGGCCGAAACACAACCCCCGCTCTACGGCCATCAACTGAGCCGTCCGTCCGGCGTATGTCCGGGAAAAGGAATCGCGTTCTGTGGCCGCTTGGTCCGTGCCGGTCGTCGGACCGGCGTGGACTTCCTGAAGGGACGCGGCGACGCGGTCGCGAGCCTCGTCCAGGACCGCGTACAGCCTGGTCACATAGCTCTGTTCCTGTGCGATCTCGCGCCGCAGCACGCTTTCGGTCATGCACCCTCCTGGGCTCGGCAACGGTGTACTTGACGAACAACGCTGTCTGAGTTACTGTGAAATTGAGCACCGGAAATAGCGGTGCTTTTCTCGTGTTCAGATAAATACGACAGGATATCAATCCGCGGGTCGGCTGAGCAATTGCGAGAATGCGAGTCAAGCGAATTGCCGCTCCATCGATACGAGTTCGACCGGGTACCCATCCATCTCGCCGTAGCCCTGGCCGGCCCTGGTCGTGCTCGCCTGTCTCGACTCTCGTCGCACCGCGAGCCGCGTGGCTGAGGACTCCCGGATGAGAATGAGCCATGGGCGGTTCTCCTCTTCTCCGGCTTGTCGACGCGGTGACGATTCCTGTTCCGGACCTCGACGAGGGACTGCGCTTCTACGCCGACCGGCTCGGCCATCAGCTCCTGTGGCGTAATGACGCTGTTGGACAGGCCGGTCTTGTCCTGCCCGACGCCACCACTGAGATCGTCCTCACGACCGAGGTCGAGTACGCCCCGAGCTGGCTCGTCACCTCACTCGACGAGGCCCTGGACCGGATCACGGCGGCCGGGGGCCACGTGATCGATTCGCCCAGCGACATCCCGGTCGGTCGGCTGGCGGTGGTCGCTGATCCCTTCGGCAACCGACTCGTGCTGCTCGATCTCTCCCGGGGTCGGTACGTCACCAACGCCGACCACGAGGTCATCGGCGTTGTCGAACCGCGGACGTGCTGACGGATGTTGCGGTGAGCCGCTCTTCGCAGGACCCTCCTCGCGGTTCGGCCGGCTGTGAACGGGCATACCCAGACCGGGCTCAGGACGCGCTGCCCAGCAGTTCGGTCCTAGGCTCCGCCGGTCAAGATGGGCGCTTGCGGGGCCGACCTCACCCCCTCCGGGGGCGCCCGAGCACCGAGACCCCACGCTCGAAGCCGCAACTAACCACGCCGCCGCCGGTAGGGTGTCAAGGCTGGTCGAAGGTAGGTTGTTCCTGAGTCGGGCTGCCGGTCTTGGTTCCTGACCGGGGAGAGGTGGCGATCAATGCCGGAACTCACTGA